>JBAQGP010000262.1:0-2808 GCA_049287845.1 Solirubrobacteraceae bacterium
CTGGTTGGGCGGCGCGGTCGGGGTGCCCATCGCCGAGCGGATGAACCCGAGCACGATCAGGATCCGGGTAAAGCCGGTGACGGTGAACAGGATCGCCGGGATCAGCGAGAGCCCGCCCATGAGGAGCAGGATCTGAAGCGCGTTCGAGGAGTCGATCTTCATGGAGCGCGTCAGTCGCGAACGGTCATCCGGCGAAGGCCGTTGAGCACCCGATCGAGCGGCCTGCCGGAGGGATCGAAGTCGACGTCTGAGTCCTCCGGGAGGTCGATCCCGGCGGCGATGGCCTCATCCTCGCTGTAGGTCTTGATCGGCGTGACGCCGTGGTCGCCGACGCCGAGCAGGATGATGTCGGTGCCCGAGCGCAGCAGCGAGACGGACTTGCCGCCGGCGATCGGCAGCGTGGCGATCTGCTCCAGGCCGTTGCCGCTGGCGCGGACGGCGTCGCGGCCCTTGACGGCCTTGAGGATCTTCGAGATCGCGTAGATGATCGCGATGACCACGACCAGGGCGATGATCGTGCGCAGGATCCCCGAGCCGCTGCCCCCGCTGGAGGCGACGTGCGCCGTGCCACCGGTGGACAGGTTCAAGGGGGTCTGCTCCCCGGTCGCACCGGTGGCGGCATGCGCCATCTGGGCGTAGGCGAGCGTGAGGGCGCCGATCAGGCCGGCGCCACGTGTCAACGTGGAGAACCGCATCGAGGGAAGGACTCCGAGGGAAGAGCCACCCTCTTTGTCGGCCGATTCCACCGACGGCTTTAGGCCGGATCTTGGTTGGCCGGCGCGTCGGCCGAGAGGGGCGACGCCGAGGGCCGCCGAGGGCGCCGGAGGGCCGCCGCGAGGCGGTGGCGAGCCGGCGAGGCCGATGCCCCGCCAGCTGCCTGGTGCTGCCCTCCCCGCGCGACCTGATGCAGGCGGCGGGGAGCTGGACGCTTAGGCGAGCGCCTTGCCGACAGCCTCGAGCAGGCGATCGGGCTGGAACGGCTTCACGACGAAGTCCTTGGCGCCGAGCTTGATCGACTCGATGACCTTGGACTCCTGGCCGAGCGCCGAGCACATGAGCACGCGGGCGCCGGGATCGATCGTCATGATCTCCGCGAGCGCCTCGAGCCCCGTCTTCTCCGGCATGGTGATGTCGAGCATCGTCAGCTCGGGCTTGAGCTCCTGGAAGCGGGCGACCGCCTCCACGCCATTTCCAGCTTCGCCGATCACTTCATGGCCGCCGGAGGCGAGCGCGTCGCCCACCACCTTTCGCATGAAAGCGGCGTCGTCGACTACGAGTACACGGGCCATCAGTCAACAGCTCCTTCTTGGTTCGGGATTGAGGGTGCCGCGGGGGTGTCTTCGGGGGTCTCCGCAGGCGCCGCTTCGGGGGTCTCCGCAGGCGCCGCTTCGGGGGCGTCTTCGCTCGGCGCGGAGAGCTCCGCGGGAAGCGTCTGGGGCAACGCCGCGTCGGGGACCGCACGGCCACCGACCGTGTCGCACTGGAACGCCCACTCTCCGTCATCGGTGACGATGAGGTGACCTTGAGCGAAGCGAATTCCGTTGACGTACAGGTCGACGGGGGCATCCGCGGGACGATCGAGCTCGACCACTGAGCCCAGCGGCAGCCCGAGTGCTCGTGACAGGCCAAGCTCGGTGCGGCCCAGCTCGGCCCACACGCGCACCTTGATGCCCGTGAGCGCCTCGACCAGCGCCATGCTCTGGGCGGCGCCCCCCCCGTTGGCAACGTCGCCGCCCGGGGAGGTGCCGTCATCGACCGTCTCGCCCTCCATCTCATCCAGGGCGCGGGCCATGCGGACCACGAAGGAGCGCGGGACGAGCTGGATCAGCCGGCACGACTCGCCGCCGATGAGGAAGGTGGTGGAGGTGGCGTGCGGAGACGTGCCATACATCTCGGCCACGGCCTCGGGGTTGTCGATCACGCGAATGTCCGGGACCGAGATCTCGATCTCCTGGCCCAGGACGACGCCGATCGCGGAGGCGGCAGCCGCCATCATCTGGTTGGACGCCTCCCCGACGGCCGAGAGCTCCAGTTCTGAGAGCTCGTCAGGCTCGCCCTCCTCAGGGGCGGGCATGCCCATTGCCTGCGCCATGTTGCGCACGCCGGCGGCGGTCAGGACAAAGATGTTGGCGCCGGTCACGCCGTCGACGTAGGACACGCTGGCGGCCACCGAGCCGGCCTCGATGCCCTTGAAGGGCGATTGGCCCTCGCCCAGGGCGCTGACATCGCCGCGTTCGATGGTGCCCGGGGCGAACATCTCCAGCACCTGGGCGATCGCCTCGGCGGTGGACGCGCCCAGACGCATCAGTGCCTCGCGCGGCGTCATGTCGGTGGTACTCATCAGCGTGTGCCCTCCGGGCCGCAGATCTGCACCGCACGCCGCGGCCCATGCGAGCCGGGCTGGGCGCGGGCCAGCTTGACGTTCTCGGCGTAGAGCATGACCCCGTCATCGGCAGGAACGCCGAACTTGACAATGCTTCCCGGCGCCAGCGACAGGATCTGTGACACCTCGATGTCGATCGAGGCCACCTCGGCACGGAGGGTCACGGGCACATCGGACATCGCCTTCTGCATCGGCGACGCCTTCTGGACCTGGTCGTCGTGGGCTCCATCGCGTCCGGAGATGGCGTCCTCGACGGGCTCGATGGAGGCCCACGGGATCAGCATGGCCAAGGCGAAGGACTGCTTGGCGATCCGGCACTCCAGCAGGACCGTGAACGTCGGTTCCGATACCGAGGCCACCTGGCCGGCGTCGTGCGGATCGATCTCGCCGGCGCTCAGGGTCACGCCGCCGAGCTCCTGCCAGAC
>JBAQGP010000263.1:0-13277 GCA_049287845.1 Solirubrobacteraceae bacterium
CCTGGCCGGCCTCCAGGCCCGCGCCGCGGGGTGGCCCCAGCGTGTCGGCGAGCGTCCCGCCCTGGTCGAGGAGCGCTTCGCGCAGGGCGGCGAGACTCACGAGTCGAGCTCCGCGAACGCCTCGGCGGCCGCCGTCACCGTGCGGATCACGTGATCGCGACCGTGGACCAGAGACGGGAACCAGGCCTCGAACTGGGATGGCGGCGGGTAGACGCCGCGGGCCAGGAGCCCCCGGCACCAGCGGGCAAAGGCCTCGGTGTCGCAGGCGACCGCGCCGGCGTAGTTGGTCACGGGACGCTCGGAGAAGAAGATCGTCAGCAGCCCGGGCAGCGCCTGGACCTGGACGGCGACACCGGTGCCCCGGGCCGCCTCGCGCATACCCTCGGCGAGCGCCGCGGTCGTCTCGGCCAGCTTCTCGTAGGCGACGGCATCGAGGTGCTCCAACGTGGCGAGCGCCGCCGCCACCGCAAGCGGATTGCCCGACAGGGTGCCCGCCTGGTAGACGTCGCCCGCCGGCGCGATGCGCTCCATGAGCTCCCGTGGGCCTCCGTAGGCGGCCGCCGGGAGCCCGCCACCGATGATCTTGCCCAAGATCGTGAGGTCCGGCATCACGCCGAAGCGCTCCTGCGCGCCGCCGCGGGCGACGCGCAGGCCGGTGATCACCTCGTCGAAGATGAGCAGCGCCCCGCACTCGTCGGCGCTGCGGCGCAGCTGCTCCAGAAAGCCGGGCTGGGGTGGGACGACGCCCATGTTGGCCGGGACCGGCTCGGCCACGATGGCCGCCGGCTGGTGGCGTGCCACCGCTTCGATCAAGGCCTCAGGGTCGTTCCAGGGCACGATCACCGTCGCCGCGGCGGCCGCCGCCGGGACGCCGGGGCTGGCCGGTATCCCCTGGGTGGCCAGGCCCGAGCCGGCCTCGGCCAGCAGACCGTCGACGTGGCCGTGGTAGGCGCCGGAGAACTTGACGATCGTGTCGCGGCCGGTGGCGGCGCGCGCCAGGCGCAGGGCGCTCATCGTCGCCTCGGTGCCCGAGGAGGTCATGCGCAGCATCTGAACCGACGGGATGCGCTCGGCGATCCGCTCGGCCAACTCGACCTCGCCGGGGGTCGGGGCGCCGAAGGTCGTGCCGCGAGCCGCCGCCTCGGTCACCGCCGCCACCACGTCGGGATGGGCGTGGCCGAGGATGAGCGGGCCCCACGAGCTCACCCAGTCGATGTACTCGTTGCCGTCGACGTCACGGATGATCGGGCCCGAGCCGGAGTCGATGAAGATCGGGTCGCGCCCGATCGAGCGCATCGCCCGCACCGGCGAGTTGACCCCGCCGGGCATGAGCAGCGCGGCGCGCTGGTAGAGACGCGCCGAGCGCAAGGTGTCGACCGCGGTATCGCTCACACGCCCGCGTGCTGACGTTCCCAGTCTGAGTGATCCTGGGTGAAGTAGAGCAGGCGGATCTTCTTGAACTCGGTGGAGGAGTAGAGCGTGGCGCGCTCGGAGATGCCGGTGTCGGCGGCGATCGAATCAAGGATCGCGTCGCACTCCTCCTTGGAGCGACCGTGGGCCATCGTGAACACCGAATACGGCCAGTCCGCATAGGTGGGGCGCTGGTAGCAGTGCGAGATCCCCCGGAAGGACGCCATCCGCTTCCCCAGATCCAGGATGCGCTCGTCGGGGACCTTCCACACGCCCATGCCGTTGGCGCTGAAGCCGGCACGGCGGTGAAAGAGGATCGCGGCGACGCGACGCAGCAGCCGGCGCTCCTGCATCCCGCGCAGGTGCGCGAGGAGCTCGTCCTGGGTGATGCCGAGCTCGGCGGCGGCGGGCCCGTAGGGCTCGGAGATCACCGGCATGTCGCCCTGAAGCGCGCGGATCACGGCCCGGTCGAACTCGTCGTAGGGCTGAGCCTCGGTCTCGGCGGGCTCGGCCGCCTCCGCCGCCTTGGAGAGCGCGTCGGTGCCGCCCTCCATCTCCAGGTCCATGCGGATCTTGAACAGCTTGAGCGTCGGGAGCTGGCGCACGGACTCGGCGCCGGCCTCGCGGGCGAGCACGTCGAGCGTCCCCTGGAGCCCGAGCTTTGAGTCGGGCTCGGTGGCGATCGTGAACCAGATGTTGAACTCGTGGTTGCGCAGGTAGTTGTGCGAGACCCCGGGGTGGGAGTTGATGACCGTCGCCGCCCGCCAGGGGTTCTCCGCATCGACCTTGGCGGCCACGAGCATCGACGAGTAACCCAGGGCCCGGGTGTCGAAGATCGGCGTGACCTGGCGAATGATGCGCTCGTCGAGCAGGCGTGTCACCGCGGCCATGGTCTCCTCCTCGGTGACTCCGGCCTGCGCGGCCACGTGCTGGTAGGGGCGCGGCGCGATCGGGAACTGGCCCTGCATGAGGTTGAGCAGGCGCTTGTCGAGGTCGGTGAGGGCGATCGCCGCCCCCTCCTTGCGGCTGCGCAGCTTGGGACCATGCGGTCCGCCCGCGGGGCCCTCTTGGATTCCGTCGGCGGTCCCAGTGGATCTCATTGCAGCCATGCAGCAGCGTCCTTCGCGTGGTAGGTGATGATGATGTCGGCCCCGGCGCGGCGGATCGAGGTCAGCGCCTCGAGCACCGCGCTCCGCTCATCAAGGTACCCCGCCGCGGCGGCGGCCTTCAGCATCGAGTACTCGCCGCTGACGTTGTAGGCGGCCACCGGGAGCGAGGTGTCGTCCTTGATCCGGCGGATCACGTCCAGGTACGGCAGGGCGGGCTTGACGATGAGGATGTCGGCCCCCTCCTCGACGTCGAGGCGCGCCTCGCGCATGGCCTCGTCGCCGTTGGCGGGGTCCATCTGATAGCCGCGCCGGTCCCCGAACGCCGGCGCGGAGTCAGCGGCGATGCGAAACGGGCCGTAGAAAGCCGATGCGAACTTGGCCGAGTAGGACATGATCGGCGTCTCGGCGAAGCCCTCGTCGTCGAGCGCCGAGCGAATCGTGCCGACGCGGCCGTCCATCATGTCGCTCGGGGCGATGATGTCGGCGCCGGCACGTGCCTGCGAGATCGCGGTGCGGGCGAGCAGTTCGAGGGTCGCGTCGTTGTCGACGCCGGGCCCGCCGGGGCCGTCACGCAGGACCCCGCAGTGGCCGTGGCTGGTGTACTCGCACAAGCAGAGGTCGCAGATGACCAGCAGATCCGGATGGGCGTCCTTGATCGCCCGCGTGGCCAGCTGGATGATCCCTTCGTCATCCCAGGCGCCCGAGCCCTCCTCATCCTTGGACGCCGGCAGGCCGAACAGCAGCACGGCGGGGATGCCCAGCGCCGCCGCCTCGCCGGCCTCCTGCACGGCATGGGCGATCGAGAGATGGTCGACTCCGGGCATCTCGGTGATCGGCTCGCGACGGTCTATGCCGTGAGCCACGAACATCGGATAGACGAAGTCCGCGGCCTCCAGGCGCGTCTCGCGCACCAGGCCGCGCAGCGCGCGGTTGGCTCTGAGCCTGCGCAGGCGGGTCTTCGGGAACGACATAGCTGTCATCCGAGAATACTGGCGCCGAGAGGCGCTCCGCGGCACACTGTGTTGTGAGTGTCCTACGACCTCGATCAGCTCGGTTGGCTGCAGTTCCAGCAGCTGTGTGCGCACGTGCTGGAGCTGGACGCGGGCGTGGCGCCGGGGGCGTGGCAGGGGGACGCCGATCAGTGCCGGTTCGTCAACGTCGAGCCGGGGCTGGGTCCGCCGGTGCTTCAGTCCACGATGTCAGACCGGGTGCTCGTGCAATGCGCGTGGCAGCGTCCTGGATCCGTCGCGCCGGTCGCGATGATGCTCGAGCGGCTGGCCATCGAGCGCGCCGACGAGCTTCACGGCCTGCGCTCCTACGTGCTCATGGCCAACGGCGAGGCGGTCGACCATCGTCCCGGGGTGCACGAGCTGCTGACGGTCGAGGTCCTCGACACCCCCGCGCTCAGCGCACGTATCGACGCGCACCCCGAGCTGCGCCTGGCCATGCCGTCGCTGCTGGGGGTACGCCAGCTCGATCCCCTGATCCCGGCGGCGGTGGCCCAGCGCTCCACGCTCGACCGCGGCGAGGCGGAACGACTGGCCGCCGTGTTCGTGCCCACACGCGCTTACCGCCGCGCGGTGAGGACGCTCGCCGAGCACCGCTTTGCCGTGCTCACCGGGCCGCCGGAGATGGGCAAGACCGCAATCGCCCGGATGGTCGCTCTGGCCAAGATGACGGACGGCTGGGAGGCGCAGGAGTGCACCAGCCCCGATGATCTACTGGCGGCCCTTGACCCGAAGGCACGCCAGGTGTTCATTGCCGACGACGCGTTCGGGTCCACCGAGTACCGGGCCGACTCCGCCGAGCGATGGGCGCGGGCGATGGAGCGACTGCTGGGCGCCCTCGACGACCGCCACTGGCTCATGTGGACGTCGCGGCCGGCGCCCCTGCACGCCGCGCTGCGCCGGTTACACCAGGAGCGCGGCGCCGAGCGCTTCCCCGCCCCGGCGCGGGTGCTGGTGGACGCGAGCGCTCTCGACCTCGAGGAGAAGGTGCTCATCCTGTTCCGCCACGCCAAGACGGCGGAGCTGCCCGAGAGCACCCGGCACTCGCTGAGGGCGTGCGGACCTGAGATCGTCGCCAATGCGACCTTCACTCCCGAGCGCATCCGGCGCCTCGTGCTCCGCCTCGGGCGCGGGGACCGCAACGTGTCGCGGGCCGCCGACGTGGAGCTGACGACGCCGACCGAGGCGATGGCGACCTCGTTCGGTGCGCTGGGCGACGAGCACCGCGACCTGCTGGTGGCCCTGCTCGACACCCCCCCGGGTCCAGTGCCCGAGCGCGAGCTCGTGTCCGCGCTGCGCCGCCACCATGACGGGTCGCTGTCACGGCCGCCCCTGCAGCTCGTGGACCGGCTGGCGGATCACTTCCTGCGGGTGTCGGCATGAGGGTCGCGTGGGTGCACCCCACGTGGCGCGACCTGGTGATCGAGCGCTTGGCCGCCGACGCCGAGTTGCGCCACCGCTTCCTGGGCCGCTGCGGGCCCCACGGGATCGCGCTGGCCCTGTCGACCATGGGTGGCGCTGAGGGCGAGCGGAAGCTGCCGCTCCTCGCGAGCGACCACGATTGGGACGCGATCGGGAACCGGATCTACGCACTGGCCCCCGAGCTCGAGCCGCGGGACGCGGCCACGGTGCTGATGGCGCTGGATCACGTCCTGGAGGCGGCGCTGCACGACGCGCTGCTGGCAGGCGAGGGCGCCGCGCTGGCGCGCATGGCCCTCGGGCGGTTCGCGGGTGCGTGGGAGAATGCGCATGCGGTCGTCAGCCTGCCGTGCATCGACGGCTGGCTGTCGGCGGCCGCGCGCCTGAAGCCGCTGGCCTGGCCGACGTTCCTGAGCGCGACCTGGGCCGATCTCCTGCCGACCGCGCTGCCCGAGCTCGACGATCTGCCCGAGATGCAGCGGTTCACCGACTGGCGAACCCTGTGTGAGCTGGTGGCGGCCTTCTCCCCCGACCTGCTGGACGAGCTCGGCTACGGGCCGCCGCAGCGCACCCTCCTGGGCGCCTTCAACAACCGCGAGCGCGCCGAGCTCGCCCGCCTCGCGCGACGCGGCGCATCGCCTGTGTCGGACTCCCTTATCGAACAGTCGCGCGCGCAGCGCGACGCCGACAGCGTGATCCGGCGCGTGCTCCTCGACCTCTAGATGAGATTCCAGCGCTCGATGCGCTGGGCGGTGACCAGCCCGTTGACGACGTAGGGATCGGCAGCGGTGAAGCGCTCGATGACCTCGGGCGTCACGCCGGTCCACACGATCGCGCCACCGGTCGGGGGCGCGCCCAGCGCGCCGGCCAGTGTGATGCGGCCCGCCTCGCGCTCGGCGCGGATGCGCTCGAGGTGGGCGTCGCGGTAGGGACCGCGGCGGTCGGCCATGTCCTCCACGTAGGTGTAGAGCAGCAGATAGGTGTTCTCGTCGGCCATGGTGGCGTACAACCTATCGCGCATCCGGCCCGGACGGTGCCGCAGGGCGCTACGCTTCGCAGACCGTGAGCAACCTGGACCGACGCAGTGGCTACACCCCCCGGCGCGTGCGCGAGCAGCGGGCATACCGGATGGTCGTCGTCGGCGGCGCGGCAGGTACGGTGGGCGTGGTGAGCCTGGTACTGGCCATCGCCGGAGTGATCTCGGGGACGCTTCCGCTCATCGCCTTCATCGTCGCGGCGATCTGCGTCTTCGGGTTCCTGCGCAGCACCGGGCAGCGCTGACCCGCCCTCCCATCGCCGGCGGGAGCGCAGCCGAGGAGATCGCCCGCCGGTTGTGGGCGACCACACCAGCGGTGACGACGCGGGCGGCGTCCGGCTGTCAGGGCTTCAGGCGCTAGGCCCGGGCGATCACCGCCCGGCCATGCCGGCCGAGCGCGGACTCGCCGGTCACCGTGACGGTGAGGTGGTCGGTGTAGCCCAGGAAGGGCAGGACGAGCGAGTGGCGCCGGCCCCGGATGAGCCGCAGCAGATGGCGCCCGTCGCTGCCGCGGACCGAGACCAGGTAGTACGCCGCCCCCCGCGCGCCCCCGAACGAGATGCTGAACGTGCCACGGTGGCGGCGGACGGTCAGGCCGCGCACGCGCGCTGGGGTGGACGGGGCGGGCGCGCGGTAACTCGTCACCGGCACGCTCTCGCGGACCACTCCGCCCTCGGAGACGATCGCGTAGACGGTGCGCGGGCCGGCGGGGCCGGCGGCGGGAGTGAACCGCAGCGTCCCGTGGGCGCCCTCGGCCCGGCCCAGGATCCGGTAGACGCGGTGCGCGCGCTCGGCAAACGCGATCGCGAGGCCGGGGCGAGTGGTGACCGAGTAGGTGAGGCGGCGGACCGCACCGCCGCCCGATACCCGGGCGTGCAGCGCGGGCGGCGGGTAGCCGCGGGCCTGGCGGACCTGGGTGATGGCGCTCGAGCCCGGCGCCGCCGACACCTTCCACGCTCCGGCGCCCGGATTGCGCACCATCACGTAGGTGGTGCTGGTCTTCGCCACGGTCAGGGCCACCGCGGGAGCGCTCGCGGCGCCCGGGCCGAAGGCCACCGGGACGACGGTCTTGCCGCCCGGGCTGGTGAGGAGGACCGACGGCGGAGCGCCGGCCCCGGTCACGGCGATGTCCTCGAACGGGGTACCGGCTGCCGTCGCGACGGCGGCCACAGGCCTGCGACCGGTCCGGCCCGCCACCGAGGCCACCGACACGGGCCTGACGACGAAGGGCGACAGATCACAGCTCCCGGTGCCGACCGAGGCGTCAGGAGTGCCGCCCCACGGATACGACAGGCCGGCGTGCAGCCCGAAGTCAGAGCCGCAGGCGGCGACGCCCAGCGACGAGACCACGGCCTGCACCGAGATCGCCGAGTAGCCCGCGATCTGCAGCTGCCCGTTGACGTTGGCCGAGAACTCCTTGGCCGGCAGGTCGACGAAGGCGTCCATGCTGGCCGTGAGCTCGGCGACGTCCAGGTCGATGTCGACGTTGCCCTTGACCTCGAAATAGCCGTTGGTCTGGAAGAGGAGCTTGGCGTTGGCGATGTTGAAGCCGTGGACCGATCCTGAGCCGTCGACCTCGAGCACCACGGGACCGCCGTTGATGAAGGTGATGGTGACCGTGCCGGTGACGCCGACGGTGTAGTTGGGCGGATCCAGCGGAATGGCCCCCACCGACACCGAGCCGTGGAAGCTGCGGCGGTCCGGGTGGATGTCGAAGCCGCCCCCGAAGCCATCGAGGTAGGTGTCGGTGAAGATCGGCACCCCCGGGAACGGCACCCTCACGTCGAACGAGCCCATCGTGAAGTCGCCGTCGTCGAAGCGGACGGCCACGGCGATCCCGAAGTACGGCGTGCCCGAGGGGATGTTCACCGTGGCGGACCCGGTCCACACGCTGCCGGTCGCGGTGTAGTCGATGTTGAGGTCCTTGACCTCCAGCGCGCCGAGCACGAGGTCCGGCACGCCGATGTGCAGAGAGGACAGCTTCAGCCCGTTGGCGTTGTCGGCCTGAAGCGTTGCCGAGCCGGTGACGCCGCCCATGTAGGCCGGCAGCTTGAGCGACACGGGGATGACCACGGCGTCGTGCTGGATCTGCACATCGATGCTGGTGTCGAAGGGGAAGCCCTCGAGCGTCGACGCCGTCGCGGTGTCGAAGTCGAACAGGGTGTGCCCGGAGGTGTCCAGCGAGCCCTGGAGGCTGACGTGGAGCGCCTGGTGATACAGGGTGATGTCACCGATCCCGGGGGCGCGCAGGACGACGCGCACATCGCCGGTGCTGTTGATGGTGTGCCGGCGCGGGTCGATGACGATCTGCACGCCGGCGTCGGGGATGATCTCCAGGCCGTTGAGCCGGATCTCGCCGGAGATGACCGCCGCGCCGCTTGTCGGGTTGGAGGGGTCGCGCAGGAAGCACCCCGCCTCGGCGATGGCGTCGATGTCCCCGAAGTGCACGTCGGTGCAGGACACCGAGGCCAGCGGGTCGCCGCCGAGGCCACCCAGGCCGTCACCGTCGAGGTTGCCCAGGCCCTTGACGTGGGTGGCGGTAAACGAGCCGAACGCGGCGACGGCGATCTGCGAGCCGCTCACCCCGCCGGGCTCGGGTTCCTGGAAGGCGGCGAACCCGCCGCCGTCGCCGGTGGCGCCGAGGGCCAGGCTGCTGGGTTCGTTGAGGTTGCGCGCGATGACCTGGGGCGCGGACCAGTGGCGGCCGTCACCGGAGCTGGTGACATACAGCGCGTTCTCGTTGAAGAAGCCCACCGTGAGGCGGCCCGACGCGTCCTCGGTGATGGCGTAGTTGGCATGCTCGAAGTTGCTGTTGGGGGTGATCCTCTGGGCGGCGCCCGACGGCTGGCCGTTGACGATGCGCTGGTCAAACAGCGGCCCCGAGAAGGTCTTCTGGTACATCAGCCAGACCCCGCTGGGCCCGCCGACCAGTCGCGAGTAGCCCTGGCCGTCGATGCGCGCCACCGACCAGCTCGAGGAGCTGTAGATGTCGCCGGTGCCGTTGTACTCACGGATGTAGATGTGGTTGCTGAGATCGGAGAACTCAGCCACGGGACGGGTACCGTCGATCGCCAGTCGTCCGTTGTAGGCCTCGTCGGGGCCCTGGTCACCCAGGTTCAGCCGGGTGCTGGAGAAGGCGCCCGGCGGCGTGGCCTGGAAGATCGTGCCGCCGGTCATGGTGTCGGTGATGACCCCGATCTGCGGGTTGTTGGCGCCGAACACGACCGCGTTGCCGCTGGGTGCGAGGTTGCCGATGGTCCCCGGTCCTGTGAACGTCTTGCCGGCGTCCTCGGAGGTCCACAGGAACGTCGGGTAGCCCGTGGTCCCGTCGGGGAGGTTCTCCACGTTGGGGAAGCGGTGGTCGACCATGAGCAGCTCGTTGCCGACCGCGACGGGCTGCGGGCCCTCCTCGTCGATGTTGTACTGCGGGTCACCCGACTCCGGTGGGACCAGGCCGGCGTTCGACGCGCACCCGGTCTGGCCGCGCATGAGCACGCAGTCGTGCAGGACCGAGGGGCCGCTCACGTCGGTCGGGGTGACCGTGTAGGCGATCTGGCCGGTGCCGGCGCCATCGACGAGCACGCGGGGAGAGAGACCGTCGCCGAGCTTGATCAGCTTGCCCGGGATCACCGGCGCGACCTTGGGCAGCTTGTGGTTCCAGTGATAGCCGGGCGTCGAGAAGGGGTGGCCCTTCGCGACGGCGACGCCGCCGGTCATGGCGACCGCGAGGCAGCCGACCACGACACCCTGCACAGCCCGACGCCAGATGATTCTCATCCGTCTCTGCCCCCCAGTCATCGCCGGTCACCCCCGCTGGACGCCGTGCGGCGAGAAGCCTATCCCGGGCGTCAAGCCCGCTCTCGGATCAACGCGCCGCGAAGCGGCGCATGCTCAGCGTCGCCAACCCCGCGAACACCACCGCCAGCACGGCCAGATGCAGCAGCGGCAACGCGATCGTGGGCGAGGTGCCGCTGAACGCGTTGGAGATCGCCTGAAGAGCCGGCTTGAAGGGAAACAGGAAGGCGATGACGTCGAGGATGGACTTCAGCGCTCCCGAGACGGCGCTGGCCGGCACCAGGGCGACGAAGGCGATGGGAAGCGAGACGAGAAAGGCCATCAGCGACGCGGCGCTCACCTCCCGGGCGATGGCGCCGATCGCCACCCCGAGCGCGCCGAAGGCCACGCTCCCCACCGCCAGCGCCGCCACCCACAGCTCCAGGCGGGCCCAGTCGAGATGGATGAACAGCGAGACGAGGACCGCCATGAGGAGCGTCACCACGGTGCCGCAGGCCGCGGCGAGGACCACCTTCTCAGACAGCAGCCGCGCGGGAGTGACGAGACCGCGGACCAGACGCGGGTACGCGTTCTCGGTGCGCTCGATGGCGAGCATCCCCGCCGCCAGCAGCATCGTCACGAACATGAGCGACACGATCACCGCGATCGCCGCCGCGTAGGCGTCGGTGGGGGTGGTGCGGCCGTCGAGCTGGGTCTGGTTCACCGTCAGCGGCGTCCCGATCGTGCCCAGCACGGGCTTGGCGAAGCCCAGCCCCGCGATGGCGAGGTCGGCGAAGCTGATCACCTGGCCCAGCGCCGGGCGCAGGGGCGAGCTGCCCGGCAGCGACGCCAGCGTCCCCTGGACGATCGTGCGCGCGTTGCGCAACCCGAGCAGCCGGACGGTCTGTCCGAGGATCTCCACGCTGCCGCCATCGAGCACCTGCTGCAGGTCGTTGATCGCCACCTTCAGCACCTGCTTGGAGACGTCCTGCTCGACCTGGTTGATGCGCGAGGAGATCGCCTGGTCCACGAACTGGCGCTCGATGGGATCCTTGCCGTTGAGGTAGAGCTGGACGGTGGGGCTCCCCACGCCCTGGGTGATGAGGCTCTGGATCTGCTGGGGGAGCTCCGCCGGGATGATCACGGCCGCCAGTGCCCGGCCGTCGCGCACGGCTGCGACCGCCTCTGCCCGGGAGTGGACCTTGATCGGCTGCACTGAGCCGAGCAGGTCCGAGGCGTAGCTGGCGACGTTGAGCTTCTGGCTGCCCAGATTGATCGTCCCCTTGCCCTGGGGGACCTCGTTGTAGAAGGCGACGGTCGGCTTGCTCGGCGGGCTGGAGAGGGCAAAGCCGATCATCAGCGCGATCGCGATCGGATAGACGATGAGCAGCCCGACCAGCAGCGGGGAGCGCCGCAGGATCTGGAGGTCCTTGATGAGCAGCCAGCGCACCGGAGTGATCAGTGTCCGTGTTGATGCAGGAAGCTCACCAGTGCCGCTTCGAGATCGCGGGGGTCGCCGCCCACAGCTCGTTCGAGCTCGCCCGGCGTTCCGGTGAACAGCAGCTCCCCATCGGCCAGCAGCAGCACCCGGGTGGCGTATCGCTCCACCTCGCCGACGTCGTGGGTGGAGAAGACCACGGTCGTCCCCAGCGCCGAGATGAACTCCCACAGGCGCTCGCGCTGGCGCGGGTCAAGCGCCGCGGAGGGCTCGTCGAGCAACAGCAGCGCAGGCTCTGAGAGCAGGCCGATCGCGATGTTGACCCGCTGCTGGTTACCTCCGGAGAGCCTGCCGACCTCCTCGTCGGCTCGGTCCTCCAGGCCGGTCTGGGCCAGCATGCGGGCGACGCTGGCGTTGGGGTCGGGCAGCTTCTCCAGCCGCGCGAACAGACGCAGGTTCTCGGCCACCGAGAGCTTGGAGTACAGGGCCGGCTGCTGAGGGACCCAGCCGGCCTCGCGGCCCGAGATCGTCAGCTCGCCCTCGTCGGGGGCCAGCACGCCGGCGAGGATCGACAACAGGGTCGTCTTCCCGGCGCCGTTGGGTCCGACGACTCCGACGAGCTCCCCCGGCGACAGCGCGAAGCTGACCGACTGCAGCGCCGCCCGAGCACCGAAACGCTTGGTCACGCCGCTCACCGCGAGCGGACTGGCGGGCGTTCCGACGGTCATCGAGGCGCGGACACGCGCGGCTCGAGCGAGGCCCCGCAGGAGCGACAGTAGGCGTCCCCGCCCGCCGCCGGCGCACCGCAGTCCGGACATCGGTCCGGACCGTCGCCCGAGAGCATCCCGAGCCCCACCCCACGGGTGCCCCACGGCTCGAGCACCAGATGGCGCTGCAGGTAGACGACGGTCTGGCGGATGACCGCCAGCACCGGAAGCGCCACCAGGGCGCCCACCACCCCGTAGAGCTTGAAGCCGATGAGCAGGGACAGGATGATGATGATGGGGTTGATCCGCAGCGAGATCCGGAAGACCTGCGGCGCCACCACATGGCCCTCGAGCTGCTGAAGGGCCACGAACAGGACGATGAGCCAGACGGCGGTGATGGGATTCTCGAACAGGGCGACCAGCACTGCCGGGATCGGGCCGACGATGGGCCCGATGTAGGGGATGAACTCCATGAACCCGTAGAACGCCCCGAAGAAGACCGCATAGTCCTTGCCCGCCGGGAAGATCCCCACCAGCCCGAGGATCTCCAGGCAGATGGCGGCACTGCCTCCCATGACCAGGCTGAAGAGGAGCTGCCCGCGCACGTAGCCCGAGACCGCGTGTTGGACCAGCAGTGGGTAGTCGTCCTCGGGGGTGCCGTCGCCCGGGGGCATGATCCGGCGCACCAGGGCGCCGATCTGGTGGCCGTAGACGAGCAGGTAGATCGACAGGACGAGGATCAGGATGAGGTCGAAGCCGATGGTCACGATCCCCGACAGCAGGTCCCGGGAGAAGGACACGATGTCGCCGGAGCGCTTGAGGACGTCCTTCTGCAGCGTGTCCAGCGCGCTCGAGCCCTGCTGCTTGATGTGGACGCTGATCCCGTGGCCGTTGAGGAACTTCTGGAAGTTGTCGAGCTGGTGGTTGGCGTGGCGGACGATGTCGGGCACGTTGTGCTCGAACTGCGTGATCTGGCTGGCGACCGGGCTGGCCAGAAGCACGCCGATGCCGGCGAGCACGGCAAACCCGCCGAGGTAGACGACCAGGATGGCCAGCCCCCGGGGGATGAAGCGCTCCAGCAGGCGGACGGTCGGGGCCAGGATGAGGGCCACCACGGCGGCGACAACGAGGACGAGCAGCACCGACCCGGCGGCGCGGGCCAGCGCCCAGGCCCCGAGCAGGACGAGTGGCAGCAGGACGAGCTGGATCCAGCGCGGAACGACGACCGGCGCGACCGTCCTCAGCGCCTCCCGGGGCTGATGCCCGCGGCCGCGTTCGGGTGCTTCGGGCTCTGAGTCGCCGTCGTGCGCCGCGGCCGACTCGGCGGCGGCGGGCTCCTCGTCATCCACCGGACCGCCCGCCTCGACCGCCTCGGGC
>JBAQGP010000264.1:0-6313 GCA_049287845.1 Solirubrobacteraceae bacterium
CGCAGCACCCGCGGGTCGCGGCGCAGCCCCGCAACCGCGCCCCGGCCCAGGATGACCCCGCGACCGGTGGCCGCCTGGTCGAGCAAGGCCTCCTGTGACGCCCGATGAAAGTCCTCGGGTGTGACCATGTCCGACGGCAGCGGCGCCGGCGCCCCCGGGTCGGCGCCGAGAAACCCCGACAGCAGGCGCTCCAGCAGGCTCCGGCTGCTCGGCTCCTCCTGGGCGAGCGCGTCGTCGACTGGGATGTCCAGCCGCTCGGCCACTGCCAACGCGATTCCCCGGTCGATGAACGGCACGCCGAGACGCTGCGCAAGACCGGGACCGATCTGGCTCCCGGCAGCCCCATAGGCGGCGGACAGCGCAATGAGGGTCATCGCTGTGTAGGGATACCCCGCCTCGGCGACGGCAAGCCCCTCCCCCCGACCAGGCCCACCTAACTCAGGCGGCTGACCAGCTCGTGGGCGATCGCCAGCGACGAGGTCGCCGCGGGCGACGGCGCGTTGCGCACCCACACGACGTGGTCGGTGACCGCGAGACGGAAGTCGTCGACCAGCGAGCCGTCGCGATCGACCGCCTGGGCCCGAACGCCCGCGGGGGCCGGCACTGCGTCAGCCACCTCCAGCTCGGGCACGTAGCGCTGCAGCTCTGAAATGAAGGCCCGTTTGCGGGCCGAGCGGTGGAGCTCCCCCGCGCCCGCCTTCCAGTGGCGGCGCATCATCCGCCGGGTACCGGGCCAGGCGAGCGTCTCAAACAGCTCCCGCCAGACGACCGAGCCGCGACGATAGCCCTCGAGCGCGGTCGCCAGCACCGCGTTGGGCCCCAGCCACACCGACCCGTCGAACCTCCGGGTCAAGTGGACGCCGAGGAAGGGCAGGGTCGGGTCGGGGACCGGGTAGATGAGCCCCTTGACGAGATACGTTCGGCCGGGCGCCAGGGCGAAGTACTCGCCCCGGAAGGGCACGATCCGGGGCTCGGCGTCCTCCCCCGAGGCGCGGGCCAGCCGGTCGGAGTGCAGGCCGGCGCAGACGATCACCCGATCGGCCGCCAGCGTCTCCCCCGCCTCGAGCTCCACCCGCGGGCGCGAGCCGTTCTTGCTGACGCGGGCCACAGGCGCGTTGATGCGGATCTCTCCGCCGGCGGCGCGGACGTCATCCGCCATGGCGTTGGCGACGGCCACGAAATCGACGATGCCGGTGTGGGGCGAGTGCAGGCCCGCCACGCCGGTGACGTGCGGTTCCACCTGGGCCAGCTCGAAGCCCTCCAGCCAGCGCAGGCCGGGGACGCCATTGGTCCGGGCGCGCTCGGCCAGCCGGCGCAGCGGACCCACCTCGGTCTGCCGGGTGGCGACGACCACCTTGCCGCACTCGTCGTAGACGATGCCCTTCTCGGCGCAGAACTCCTTCATGAGCTCGCGCCCCCGCGTGCACAGCCGCGCCTTGAGCGAGCCGGGCGCGTAGTAGAGCCCGGCGTGGACGACCCCGCTGTTGTGGCCGGTCTGGTGGCTGGCCACGGCGCCCTCCTTCTCCAGCACCACCACCTCGTCGCCCGGGCGCGACGTCGCCAGCAGGCGCGCCGTCGCCAGCCCGAGGATCCCCCCGCCGACCACGACTACCCGCATGCGCGCCTTCCTGTCAGGGAACTGACCAAAAACTGGCTGATTCGTTGATTTTGTCCCATCGGCCATCAAACGTGCGCGCCAGCTGCCGATTTGGGTGGGAGACCCCTGCCCTCGATCCCAAGACCTGAGCCCCATGCACACCCTTTCTCGCCGAACCACCCTTTTCGCTCTGGCCGGCCTGTGGCTGGCCCTCCTCGTTCCGACCGCGGCCCAGGCGGCGACACCGCATGACAGCGGCAGCCCCGGCGTCGTCCAGCTCGACCAGCCCGCCTATACCGCACACGAGAACCAGGGCTACCTCTCGATCACCGTCACACGCACGGGCGATCTGAGCGCTGAGGAGCACGTCGGATACGGGGTCAAGCGCCAGGATGCCCAGCCCGGGATCGACTTCGACATCGTCCCCAACCACTACATCACCCTCGCCCCCGGCCAGGACAGCTACACGTTCAACGTCCGCATCATCGACCAGGGGATGACTGCGACGCCGGTTCACGCGCTCGCCTACCTCTACGGCTCGTGGCCCGACAGCCTCGGCCCCAACAACAACGCGCTGGTCACGATTCTCCACGACGACCCGATCGAGGCGCGCGATACCGCCAATCCGCTGGGCGTGCCGGGCCCCTATGACGGCAACCCACTCGCCGGCACCAAGTTCTACGTCGACCCCGACAGCGGGGCGGCCAGGGCCCAGGCCGGGCTCCGCCACTCCCACCCGGCCGTGGCGGGCCTGCTGGGCAACATCGCCTCCGAGCCCGGGGCGCACCGTTTCTACATGTGGAACATGGGCTCCAACGTCTCAGGCCAGGTCGCGCACTACCTCGAGGGCACTCAGGTCCAGGATCCCGGCACGACGGTGATGCTCTCGACCTACACGCTGGTCCACGACCGCTGCGGCTACACCGCCACGCCGGCGGTGGCCGCGCGCTACGAGAACTTCGTGCACCAGATGGCCGAGGGGATCGGCAACTACCACGTCGTCTTCTTCCTCGAGCTCGACTCCCTCATCACTGCCCCTTGTCTCACGCACGGGCAGCTGGCCATCCGCGAGGCCGAGCTCCGGTACGCCGTGTCGGCGCTGGAGGCGGACCCGCACGTCGTCGTGTACCTGGACGCCGGCGCCGCGGACGCGGTCACGTACCACAAGATGGCCAACCTGCTGCGCGCCTCCGGCGTCGCCCAGGCACAGGGCTTCTTCCTCAACTCCACCCACTTCGATTGGACCAGCTCTGAGATCCACTACGGGCAGCAGATCTCTCGCCTGCTCGGCGGCGCGCACTTCGTCGTCAACACCGGCGAGAACGGCCGGGGCCCGCTCGTGCCCAAGCAGCGGGTCGGCCACGGCAACGAGGTGCTCTGTAATCCGCCCGGCCGCGGCCTCGGCCCGCTGTCGGTCTCCGGCGACGTCGCCCAGCAGACCGCCTATGCCCAGACCGATGGTCTGCTCTGGTTCTCCAACCCGGGCGGCAGCGGCGGCCAGTGCGTCCCGGGGGCGCCACCCACCGGCGTCTACTGGCCGCAGTATGCGGCAATGCTGGCCCGCAACTGGGTCAATAAGGTCTCCGGGCCGAAGTTCCACCTGCTCGAGTCACCCTTCGCGGCGACGCACGGACGCAGGTAGCGCCGCCGCGCGGCCGCCACCGCCACTCAGGCGAGACAATGGCCCTTTCCTCCCCCCGGACGAAAGGGTCCGCCGATGCGCTTTGCCTCGGTCCTCTATGACGGACTGCCGCACGCCGTGGCGATCGACGGAGAGACCGCCGTCCCGCTCACCAACATCGCCGAGCTCGGCGTCCACACCTCCCAGGAGCTGCTGCGCGATCCGCCGCTGGATCGCGGCGCCGCCTTTGCGCTGAGCCAGGCGACCGTGCGGCCGCTCATCCCCCGGCCGGGCAAGATCATCTGCGTCGGGCTCAACTACAGGGCCCACATCGAGGAGACCCACCGCGACGACTCCGACTACCCGGTGCTCTTCACCAAGTTCGCCACCTCGCTGACCGGCGCCTACGACGCGATCGAGTGCCCGCCCGAGTCTCATGAGGTCGATTACGAGGGCGAGCTGGCCGTCGTCATCGGCGCTGTCGCGCGCCGTCTCGACCCCGCCGATGCACTCGACGCCGTCGCCGGCTACACCGTGGCCAACGATGTGACGATGCGCGACTTCCAGTACCGCACCCACCAGTGGCTTCAGGGCAAGGCGTGGGACGCCTCCACCCCGCTGGGGCCGGCGCTGGTCACCACTGACGAGGCCCCGGACCCCGGCGCGCTGACCCTGCGCACGCTCGTCAACGGCGAGATCGTCCAGGAGACGACGACCGACCTCATGATCTTCCCCGTCCGCACCCTGGTCAGCGTCATCTCGCAGTTCACCACGCTGGAGCCCGGCGATGTCATCCTCACCGGGACCCCCGCGGGGGTCGGATTCCGCCGCGAGCCGAAGCTGCTCATGACCGACGGCGACGTCGCCGTCGTGGAGATCGAGGGGATCGGCCGGACCGAGAACCGGTTCGTCGGCGCATCCCGCTGACGCCGCTGCCGCCGGGCGCGCCCGGGCGGCCGTGAGCGACCGCACGCTTGCAGCGCGTTATCTGCGCTATATCAGTGGGTAGATAACGCGCAGCGAAATATCTGGACATTCGGCTCAAGCCAAGACGCGTTTTTGCCGACACTTTGGACCACCACCTGACCCTGTCTCCCGAAGCGGAGTCCGCCATGAGCCCCGAACGAACCCAGTCCTATGGCCGTGTGATGCATACCCTGAACGAGTTGGGGCCCAGCAAGCTGCTGGCCGATGAGCAGGACCGTGTCCGTAACGCCGCGGACACCCTGATCTTCGCCGCCGACCTGATCGAGGACCCGGCTGCGGTCGAGGCCCTCAGCGAGGTCGAGAGCCTCTGCGCGGCGCTCGTCGAGAGCGGCCGCTGGACCGAGATCACCGCCGCGCGCCTGGCCAAGGACCTGCGCGAGTGCGGTCCGGACCTGGTGCCGGCGCGCCAGGCCGCCTAGCTCGTCCTCTCGCCCCCCCGTCAGGCCCGAGCGGGAGCTGCACACGCCCGCGCCAGCTCGTCGGCGAACGTGTCCACCTCCTCGGCCGTCGTGTCCCAGGAGCACATGAGCCGCTCCTCGCGCTTGGTCTCATCCCAGGTATAGAACGGCCACCGAGCCCGCACCGCGTCTGCCGCCTCGCGGGGCACGACGGCGAAAACGCCGTTGGCCTCGACCTCCTGGGTGATCTCCACGCCGGGGATCCCGCCGAGGCGCGCCGCCAGCCGTGCCGCCATCTCGTTGGCGTGGGCCGCGTTGCGCCGCCACAGGTCGCCCTCGTACATCGCCACGAACTGGGCGGCCAGGAACCGGCCCTTTGAGGCGAGCTGGAGCGTCTGCTTGCGCAGGTACTTGGCGCCGTCGGCCAGCGCGGGGTCCAGGAACACCACCGCCTCGCCGAGGACCATCCCGTTCTTGGTTCCTCCCAGGCTGAGCACATCGACTCCCGCCTCGCCGGTCAGCTCGTCCAGCCCGCAGCCCAGGCCCGCGGCGGCATTGGACAGCCGTGAGCCGTCCATGTGCAGCGCCAGCCCCAGATCGTGCGCCGTGTCGGCCACGGCCCGGATCTCCGGCGCGGTGTAACGGGTGCCGTACTCGGTGCTCTGGGTGATCGTCACCAGCCGCGGCTGCACGGCATGCTCGTCGCCGACCCGCGTCACGCGCGCGCGAACGCCGTCGGGCGTGAGCTTGCCGTCCGCGGTGGGCACGGTGAGGAGCTTGACCCCGGCGATCCGCTCAGGCGCCCCGCCCTCGTCGACGTTGACGTGCGCGGTGTCGGCGCAGATCACCGCCTCCCAGGGCCGGCACACCGCGCGGATCGAGACCACATTGGCGCCCGAGCCGTTGAACACCAGCAGCGACTGCGACCGCTCGCCAAAGTGACCGCGCAGAACCTCGAGCGCGCGCGCGGTCCACGGATCGGCGCCGTAGGAGACCGCGTGGCCGTCGTTGGCCAGCGCCATCGCGGCCAGGACGTCTGGGTGCGCGCTTGCGTAATTGTCGGACGCGAAGGACTTCACCGATGCCGAGCCTACGCAAAACTCGTCTGAAGGAGCGGCGCAACCTTTGTCACGGCACGCTGTTGTAAGCGACATCGAGTCCCTGAGATCCAGCTCAGGCAGCGGGACCCCGATCGTCTCGTCAGGCGTGCCGGGTGCCGTTTTGCAACGCTTGGGCCTACACGCGCCATCATCTGGAGTGCGTCCGGGGCGAGGATCGGGCGCGCCCGTCTCCGACATGCCCTTCGCTCCCCGCCGATCCACAGCCCGCCGCCACAGTACCGTCGCGTCTATCGCGTCGATGCTCGCGACGCTGGTCGCGGTGCTGGCGCTCCCGGCCACCGCGCTGGCAACATCGACGCCACCGGCGACGCCGCCGACCAAGGCGGTCACCTTCCAGGGCTACCGGCTCGTCGTGCCGGCGAGCTGGCCGGTCTACCGGCTGGCCGCCGCCTCCGCCACGTGCGTCCGCTTTGACCGCCATGCGATCTACCTCGGCCGGCCCTCGACCCAGCAGAGCTGCTCGGGGCAGCCGGTGGGACGCACCGAGGCGATCCTCGTGCAGCCGCTGGGACCGCGGGCCGCCCAGATGCTGCCCGCCACCGCCGCCGCCGGAGCGGCCGGCACCGGCGCCGAGGCTCAGATCATCAAT
>JBAQGP010000265.1:0-4001 GCA_049287845.1 Solirubrobacteraceae bacterium
GAGCACGGCGGCGACGGCGCTCAGCGCGACGAGGCCCCCGATCGACCGCAGGGAGAGACCGGATGGGCGGCGTACGGTCATGCGCACTCCTCGTATTCAGGCCGGACGGCTGCCGGCTGGGGGCCACGATTATCGCCTGTGGGGATGTCACGTTCTCGGGGGTCGTAGCGTTCAATGGCAGAGGATGGCCGCCGCTCCCCCGCCCATCGAGGTGCCGCACAACGTCCGCCGGCTTGCGCTGGCCGCGGCGCTCCTCACCGTCTGCCTGTGGGCGTCGGCGTTCGTCGGCATCCGTTACGCGGGCCGTGAGCTCGGTCCCGGCCCCCTCGCGCTGGCCCGGCTGCTCGTCGCCAGCGCCGCCCTCGGGGCGATGATGCTGATCCGGCGCCCCCCGATGGTGCAACGGGCCGGGCTGCCCGGGGTGGTCACCTGCGGCGTGCTGTGGTTCGGCGCCTACAACGTCGCTCTCAACGCCGCGGAGCGCCGCGTCGATGCGGGCACGGCTTCGCTGCTGGTCAACGTCGCCCCGCTGTTCATCGCCATCCTCGCCGGGCGGGCGCTCAAGGAGGGGATCGGCCGGCTCCTGCTGGTCGGCTGCGCGGTCTCGTTCACCGGGGTCGCGCTCATCGCGCTGGGCACGTCACGCCATGGGCTCAACGCCGGATGGGGCGCGGGGCTGTGCATCATCGCCGCCGCCGTCTACGCCGTCGGCGTCGTCGCCCAGAAACCGGCGCTGCGCCACGGCTCACCGCTGGCGGTGACCTGGCTGGCGTGCGCGATCGGCGCGGTGTGCTGTCTGCCCTACGCCCCGGCGCTCCTGCAACAACTCGGCCACGTGCGGGGCACGGCCGTGGCGTGGACGGTCTACCTCGGCCTCGTGCCGACGGCGATCGGGTTCTCCACCTGGGCCTACGCGCTGGCGCGCACCGACGCGGCGAAGCTGGGCTCGACGACCTACCTCGTCCCGCCGATCGCCGTGCTGCTGGGCTGGCTCATGCTCGGCGAGGTGCCGCCGCTGATTGCCGTGCCCGGCGGCATCCTCTGCCTGGCCGGGGTGGGACTGGCCCGCTGGAGCCCCCGCCGCCGCAGCGGCGCCGCCGCTGCGGTGCCGACCGCGCCCGCGGCGGAGAGCATCACCTTGGGGTCCGCCATCGAGTAGCTAGGCTCGCGAGACGATGGCACACCTCATCGAGCTCGAGGGAATCGGAACGGGCGCCGCGGTGCTCCAGCAGGCCCCTGTCGGCGAGCGCGCGATGATCGCCGCGGGCACGGAGACCGTCGCCCGGCGATGAACCGCGCCGCGATCGTGGGGGCCGGGCCGTCCGGGTTCTACGCGGCCGACCAGCTGCTGAAGGCCGGCTTCACCGTCGACCTCTATGACGCGCTGCCCACTCCCTACGGGCTGGTGCGCGCCGGCGTCGCCCCCGACCATCCCAAGATCAAGTCGGTCATCCGGGTCTATGCCAAGATCGCGATGCACGAGTCGTTTCGTTTCTTCGGCGGCGTGTCGCTGGGGACGGACGTCTCGCCCCAGGACCTCCTGGCCCGCTATCACGCCGTGATCTACGCGGTCGGGACCTCCACCGACAACCGCCTGGGGATCCCCGGCGAGGACCGCCTGGGGTCGCACGCGGCCACTGATTTCGTGGCCTGGTACAACGGCCACCCGCACTACGCCGATCACATGTTCGACCTCAACGGTGGACGCGCGGTGGTGGTCGGCAACGGCAACGTGGCCATCGACGTGGCGCGGATGCTGGTGCTCGACCCCAAGGAGCTGGCACCGACTGACACCGCCAATCATGCCCTGGAGGCGTTCGGGATGGCCGGGGTCACCGAGGTGGTGCTGGTGGGGCGCCGCGGGCCCGCCGAGGCGGCGTTCACCAACCCCGAGCTGCGTGAGCTGGGCGAGCTGGAGCGTGCCGACGTGATCGTCGACCCGGCGCAGCTCGAGGGTGTCGTGGTGCCCGAGGACGGGGACGCGACCAAGCGGCGCAATGTCGAGATCCTGCGCGACTACTCCCAGCGCACGCCCACGGGCAAGTCGCACCGGTTGGAGCTGCGGTTCCTGCGCTCCCCGCTGGAGATCCTGGGCGAGGGCGACGACGGGCCGGTCACGGGCGTGCGCCTGGCCATCAACCGGCTGGTCGGCGGCGCAGACGGCCGGGTGCGGGCCGAGCCGACCGGCGAGACCGAGGAGATCGAATGCGGTCTGGTGCTGCGCTCGATCGGTTATCGAGGCACTCCGCTGGCCGGGATTCCGTTTGACGATCGCCGCGGGCTCATCCGCAACGAGGACGGCCGCGTCGTCTCAGACGACGGCGTGTGCCGCGGCGAATACGTGGTCGGCTGGATCAAGCGCGGGCCCACCGGCGTGATCGGGACCAACAAGAAGGACGCCGCCGACACCGTGGCCAAGATCGTCGCCGACGCCGCATCGGGCGCGCTCAGCCAACCGGACCCGGCACTGTCTGACGGCGACGCGATCGCGGGCTGGCTGACCGAGCGCGTACCGGGCCACATCACGTGGGCGGGCTGGGAGATGATCGACGCCTACGAGGCCTCACTGGGCCAGCGTATGGGCCGCCCTCGGGTCAAGCTGGTGCGTCTGGCCGAGCTGCTCGAGGCCAGCCGCGGCCCATCCGGTTGATGCCCTCGCGCCAGCGCTCGGCATCGAGCCGGAGCACGGAGATCGGCTCGCCCCCGCGCCCGACGCTGTCGGACTCGTAGGCCAATCCGATCGCCGCGGCGACCGCCAGCGAGGCGGCGTTGGCCGGCTGGATCCGCGCCAGGATGCTCGGCGCGCCGACGCGCTCGAACGCCTCGTCGCGGACCGCACCGGCACCCTCGCGGGCCAGCCCCCGCCCCCATGCGCCTGGTGTGAGCCACCACCCGATCTCGTACTCGTCGGCGCCGACCCCGGCGCCGTGACCGGCGAAGCTGAGCGCGACCAGGCCGATCGGGGTGCCGTCCTGACGCGCCACGCGCCAGCCGAAGCCGTGCCTGCGCCACTGCTCTGAGATGTGGGACCCCACGTCGGCGATGCGCGCGTCGGTCCAGGTCGTGCCGTCCCCGATGTAGCGCATCACCGCGGGTGTGCGGGCCAGGTCGCCAAGCAGCTTGACGTCTTGCTCCACCCAGGGGTCCAGCGTCAGACGGTCGGTGCGCAGGGACGGCGCGGCGGTCATCGCCGCCACATTAGAGGCCCCGTTACGCCTTACTAGGCTCGGGCCCGGTGAGACGCATCGGCCCAGCCCTGGAGGTCCGTGATTTCCGGCTGTGGTGGCTGGCCGTGCTGTTCATGTGGCTCAGCCTGCAGATGCTCGAGGTGGCGATCGGCTGGGAGGTCTATGCCCAGCACGGGTCCGCGCTGGACCTGGGATGGATCGGGCTGGCCGAGTTCGTGCCGCTGTTCGTGCTCGCGCTCCCGGCAGGCCAGCTCGCCGACCGTGCGCCGCGCCGCGTGGTGTTCGCCGGGTCGCTCCTGGTCGGGGCGGGCGTGGGCATCGGGCTGGCTCTGGTGAGCGGATCGGGTGACACCGCGGTCGCGCCGTATCTGGCGCTGGCCGCCGGCGCCGGCACGTCGATGGCGCTGGGGACGCCGGCCGCGCGCGCGCTGCCGCCCACCCTGGTCTCGCCCGAGCTGCTGCAGAGCGCGATGACCCTGCGCTCGATCGCCAGCCAGATCGGCCAGGTCTCGGGCCCGGCGCTGGGCGGCCTGCTCTACGGCGTGTCCCCGTCGCTGGTCTACCTGCTGGCGAGCGGCGCGTGCGTGGTGGCCGCGGCGCTGGTGATGGGGATGCGTCCCGCGCGGGCGGCCGATGTCGCCGCCCCCGACGAAGAGGGCAGCCCGCGCCAATCCTCCGACCTGCACAGCGTGCTCGAGGGCCTTCGGTTCGTGCGCGACACCCCGATCCTGCTGGGCGCCATCCTCCTCGACCTGATGGCCGTCCTGTTCGGCGGCGCGGTCGCGCTGCTGCCGATCTTCGCCAAGTCGATCC
>JBAQGP010000266.1:0-9852 GCA_049287845.1 Solirubrobacteraceae bacterium
GCACGGCGCCCTCGGCCCGCTCGAGCTCATCGCCGAGGACCTCGGCGTCATCACCGAGCCCGTCGAGCGGCTGCGCACGCAGCTGGGGCTGCTCGGGATGCTGGTCATCCAGTTCGGCATGGACCCCGAGGAGCCTCGCAGTGTCCACCGGCTGGCCAACCACACCGCGGACCGGATCGTCTACACCTCCACCCACGACCAGGACACCGTGCGCGGGTGGGTCGAGGCCCTGGGGGAGCGCGAGCGGGCGTTCGTGGACTCCGAGGTGGCGCGGCTGGGCTTCGCGGACCGGCGCCGTCCGTGGTGGGGCCTGATCCGCTACGCCTTCTCCTCTCCGGCTCAGATCGCCATGATCCAGGCCCAGGACGCGCTGGGGCTGGGTTCTGAGGCGCGCATGAACGCCCCGGGGAGTGCCGGGGGCAGCTGGCGCTGGCAGATGCGGCGGGGGGCGCTGACCAAGGCGCTGGCGCAGCGACTGCGCGAGGCCACCGAGGAGTCGGCGCGGCTGGCCGGGGCTGGTTGAGCCTTGGACGTGTGGGCACCACGCCAGCCGACGCTCACTAATGAAACGTGCGCGCTTTTTCCAGCATACCCATAAAAATCGCGCGAATCACCTCCGGCTGACCACCACCACGCCGTTCTGAGCCCGCTCTGGATCACCGCCCCAGGCGCATCGCCGCCGCCCGTGCCCGCAGCTTGAGCCCCCGGTAGACGTAGGTCATGTCGCCCCGCAGCCGCCCGATGCGCGTCATCCGATAGGTGATCAACGACGATGGCGCAACCACGGGCGCCAGCCCGTCGGCCGCCAGGACCGTCAGCGCCCGCTCGGCGATCGCGATCTGACCGAAGGCGGTGGGGTGCACCCGGTCGGCCATCACGTGGTTGCGCGCCCCGAAGCTGCTGAGGTCCACGACGAGCGCGCCCACCCGGCCCGCGGTCTCGCGGACGGCCGCGTTGAGCTCGGCGACTCTCGGCCCCGCCGGCGGGACGCCGAGCCCGAGCGGAGCGGTCAGCGTCACCACCCGTTCACAGCGCGCGGCAACGAACCGCAGGCAGGCCTCGAAGTCGGCCGCGAACGCGTCGGCATCCCAGTCGAGCCCGCGCACGTCGTTGACGCCGATGTACAGGCAACCCAGGTCATAGCGGCCGTCGGGATGGGCCGCATGCTCGGCGAACGCCGGGATCTGCTGGTGGCGCACGTCGGCGACGCGCGCCCCGTCGGTGGCGTAGCCGGTGTAGGGCAGGCCCAGCGCCCGTGCCGTCCATTGCGCCCAGGACTGCAGCGCGACGCCCCACTGCAGCTCGCCCCCTCCGTTGGTGATCGAGTCGCCAAAGGCAAGTACCCCGAGGTTTCGCGCGGCCATAGGCCGGTGATCCTTGCACTGGGCCGGTCTTGGACGCCTCCCGCCGAGGCAGAGAGCCCTCATCGCCGCCGATGTCACATAATCGCCTCTTGGAACACGCCACCACGCAGTACGACGGCCAGATCGACATCGCGGCCGCGGCCGAGGATCTGGCGGAGCGCATCCCGGATGCGCTCGCGCCCCTCGCCCGCATCGCCTACAACTACCGCTGGTCGTGGGCCCCCGGCGGCCCGGAGGTCTTCCGCGGCGTCGACTCCGAGCGGTTTGACCTGTGCATGCGCAATCCGGTCCGGCTGCTGCAGGAGTCCCCGGCCCGCGTGCTCAATCGCGCCGCCCACGACACCGAGCTCGTGGCCCGGGCCCAGGCGCTGGACGCCGAGATCACCGCTGACCTGGAGCGGCCTCACGGCGGCGCGCCGCTCCAAGCCGCCCATCCCGTCGGTTTCCTGTGTGCCGAGTACGGCGTGCACGTGTCCCTGCCCGTCTACTCAGGCGGGCTCGGGGCACTGGCCGGCGACCTGCTCAAGGAGGCCTCAGACCAGGCGATCCCGCTGGTCGCCGTCGGCCTGATGTACCGCAAGGGCTATTTCCGCCAGCGGATCGACGCGTCGGGGTGGCAGCACGAGTACTGGATCGACACCGACCCCGATCGTCTTCCCGCCGCGCTGGTCACCGGCCACGACTCGTCCCCGGTGACGGTCACCGTCCCCATCGGCGACAACGATGTGCTGGCGCGCATCTGGCGCGTCGATATCGGGCGGATCCCGCTGTTCCTGCTCGACACCGATTGCGCCGACAACGGGCCGATGGACCGCTGGATCACCGGCCGGCTGTATGACGGCGACCCCCAGACCCGGCTGGCCCAGTATTCGCTGCTCGGCGTCGGCGGCATCCGGGCGCTGCGCGCGCTGGGATATGAACCCGGCGTGATCCATCTCAACGAAGGTCACGCCGCGCTGGCGCCGCTCGAGCTCGCCCGCGGCTATCGCGAGGCTGACGGGCTGTCTCAGTCAGATGCCTTGGATCGCGCCCGCAGCCGGACGGTGTTCACCACCCACACGCCCGTGCCCGCGGGCAACGACTCCTACCCGGCGGGGGAGATCGAGGAGGCCGTCAGCCGTCTGGCAGGCCAGCTGGGATTCTCCACCGAGGAGCTCCTCGCCCTGGGCCACGACGTCGGCGCCGATGCCCAGGCCCCGTTCGGCGTCACGCAGGCGGCGCTGCGGATGAGCCGCGGTGCCAACGCGGTCAGCCGCCGCCACGGCGAGGTGGCCCGCGAGATGTGGCAATCATTGTGGCCCGGCTGCCCCCTCGAGGAGATCCCCATCGGGCACGTCACCAACGGGGTCCACGTCCCGACGTGGATCGGCGGGCCGATGCGCGAGCTCCTGGATCGCCATCTGCCCTCAGACTGGTGCCAGCGCGCCAGCGAGCCGGAGGTGTGGGCGGGCGTGGACCAGATCCCCGCCCCGGAGCTGTGGGAGGCCCGTCGCCGCCAACGCGACGATCTCATCACGTTCGTGCGTGCGCGCAGCGTCGCCGACCGTCTCGTCCGCGGGGACCTGCGTGGCTACGTCGACGCCGCCGCCCGCGCGTTTGACCCCGAGGTGCTGACGATCGGCTTCGCCCGGCGCGTGGCCACCTATAAGCGCCTGGAGATCCTCACGCGCGACCCGGACTGGACGCTGCGGCTGCTCGACGGCGAGCGGCCGGTGCAGGTGGTGCTCGCCGGCAAGGCCCACCCGCGCGACGAGGAGGCCAAGCGCACGCTGCAGGCGGTGTTCGGGCTCAAGGCGGCCCGGGTGGTGGGGGAGCGCGTGGTCTTCCTGGACGACTACGACCTCGCCTCGGGCCAGGCGCTGGTGCGCGGCTGCGACGTCTGGCTCAACCTGCCCCGCCCGCCGCTGGAGGCCAGCGGAACCAGCGGGATGAAGAACGTGTTCAACGGCGGCCTGCAGCTCAGCGTGCTCGACGGCTGGTGGGCCGAGGCCTACGACGAGTCCAATGGCTGGGCGATCTCCGGCGAGGTCGACCACGACCATCACGCCCAGGACGAGCGCGACGCCGCCGCCTTTCACAACCTGCTCGACGACAAGGTGCTCCCGGCGTTCTACGACCGCGATGCGTCCGGGATCCCCAGCCGCTGGATCGAGCTCATGCGGGCGTCGCTGCGCACGCTGGGGCCGGTGTTCTGCGCCAGCCGGATGCTGGCCCAGTACCTCGAGGGTCCCTACCGGGGCTGAGCGTCCCCGCGGCTGGCCGCTCTCCCGGCCGACCGCTCCCCAGAGCTCAGGACTTCAGCTCAGAGAGAGGGCGGGGGCCGTGGCCCACGTACTTCGCGGTCGGGCGGATCAGCCGGCCCTCGCGCTTCTGCTCCATGATGTGAGCCGACCATCCGGCGGTGCGGGCGCAGGTGAACATCGGCGTGAACAGCTCGGATGGAACCTCGGCGAAGTCCAGTACGACCGCCGACCAGAACTCGACGTTGGTGGCGAGCACGCGGTCGGGACGACGGGCCTTGAGCTCGGCCAGGGCCGCCTTCTCCAGGGCCTCGGCGACCTCGACACGCGGCGCGTTGATCTCATGCGCGGTGCGTCGCAGCACACGGGCGCGCGGGTCCTCGGCGCGGTAGACGCGGTGACCGAAGCCCATGAGGCGCTCGCCGCGGTCGAGCATGTCCTTGACGTACTGGTCGGCGTCGCCCCTCTCGGCGACGTCGTCGAGCATCTTGAGCACTCGGGAGGGCGCCCCGCCGTGCAGCGGCCCTGAGAGGGCGCCGACCGCCGCGCTCAGCGCGGCCGCGACGTCAGCGCCGGTGGAGGCGACAACGCGGGCGGTGAATGTCGAGGCGTTCATGCCATGCTCGGCGGCGGAGTTCCAGTAGGCGTCGATGGCCTTGACGTGCCGGGGGTCGGCCTCGCCGCGCCAGCGGATGAGGAAGCGCTCGGGGATCGAGGTGGCCGTGTCGATCTCGCGCTGGGGTACCGGCGGCTTGCCGATGCCCCGGGCCGACTGAGCCACGAAGGACAGCGCCATCACCGAGGCGCGGGCCAGGTTGTCGCGGGCCTCCTCGTCGGAGATGTCGATCAGCTGCTGAAAGCCCCAGTGCGGTCCGAGCATGGCCAGCGCCGATTGCACGTCGACCCGCGGGTCACCGGAGCGGACGCTGAGCGCGTTGGGCTCGGCGGGCGGCATGCCCGGCAGCAGCGAGTCGTCGACGAGCAGCCCCCACACCTGCTCGAACGGCACCGTGCCCACCAGGTCCTCGATGTCCACTCCGCGGTAGCGCAGGGCGCCACCCTCCCGGTCGGGCTCGGCGATCTGGGTGGCGAAGGCGACGACGCCCTCGAGTCCGGACTGAACTTCCGCTGTGGCACTCATAAGCGCTGGGGCTCCTGGGCAGGGGGCGCAAAGGTCGGCTACAGGCTAGATGGTCGGCGCGCCGCTGCCGTCGGCGCGAGGGGGAGCGGCGGGCGATAGGGTGGCGCTGGTGTCGGAGCTGCTCACGCGTCCTGCCGTCGAGCTGGCCGCGCTCGTCCGCTCCGGCGAGTTGAGCGCCGCAGAGCTCGTCCGGACGTCCCTTGACCGGATCGATGACCTCGAGCCGACGATCAACGCCTTCACCCACGTCGCCCACGAGTCCGCGCTCGACACGGCGCGAGAGATCGGCCCCGGGGACCCCCGCCCCTTCGCCGGTGTGCCGATCGCCGTCAAGGACAACCGCCCTGTGGCGGGGATGCCGCTCACGATGTGCAGCGATCTGTTCGGCGATTACGTGGCTGGAAGCGACGCGTACCTGGTGAGGCGGCTGCGCGACGCCGGGTTCGTGATCGTGGGCAAGACGACGCTGCCCGAGAACGGGATCCTTCCCACCACCGAGTCACGCCGGTTCGGGCCCACGGCCAACCCGTGGGGCCTTGACCGCACCCCCGGCGGCTCCAGCGGGGGCTCGGCGGCGGCCGTGGCCGCGGGGATGGTCCCCATCGCTCACGGCAACGACGGGGGCGGATCGATCAGGATCCCGGCGGCCTGTTGCGGCCTGGTCGGGCTCAAGCCGGCCCGGGGACGCGTGTCCCTGGGTCCCGACGCCGGTCACGGCTTCCTCGTCGCCGACGGCGTGCTCACCCGCACGGTGGCCGACAGCGCCGCTGCGCTTGACGTGCTCGCCGGCTATGAGCCGGGCGACGCCACGTGGGCGACGCCGCCCCCCGCGGCCTACACCGAGCTGATGGCGCAGGAGGATTCAGCGGCCGTCCGCCCGCTGCGAATCGGGCTCGTGCTCAACCCGCCGCTTGACGAGGCCGAGCTCGACCCCGTCAACGAGGCTGCGGCACGCGATGCCGCGCTGCTGCTCGAGTCCCTGGGCCATGGGGTGGAGGAGTACGTGGCGCCCTGGTCGGGCCGCGGACTGCTGGCCGACTTCACGCGCGCGTTCGGGCCGGCGACGGCGATGGCCACCTTCGCGGGGGGTCGGATCGCCGGCCGGGAGCCGACCGAGGACGACGTCGAGCCGCTCACGTGGAAGATCTGGGAGCACGCTCGTGACCAGGACACGATCACGCTGCTGGCCGCGCAGGGCAAGCTCGAGCGGATCGCCCGCGGCCTGGTGGCGGGGCTGTCGAGATTCGACATCGTGGTCACGCCCGGGCTCGGCCGCCGGCCGGTGCCCACCGGCGAGATCCACGGCCGGGGGCCCGACCCATGGGATCACTACCGGCGCTCGGGCGCGTTCACCCCCTACACCGCGATCGTCAACGTCATGGGCCTGCCGGCGATCATGCTGCCGCTCTACCACGGCGCTGACGGCTTGCCCACCGGGGTCCAGCTCATCGGGCCCCCGGAGCGCGAGGAGCTCCTCCTCGCCGTGGGCGCCGAGCTCGAGCGGGCGCTGCCGTGGGCCCAGCGGACGCCGGACCTCACGGCGTAGGCGGTCAGGCGACCCTGAGGACCTCCGCCATCGGCCGGGGGGTGACGCCCAGCGCCCGAGCGTCGGCGGTCCCCCGCGGCGTGATGAGCGGAACCTCGAGCAGCTCGGCCTCGTCCCAGGTGGCGAACGCCGTCGGCCCTCCCAGCAGCTCGACGGTCGTGAGGATGCGCCGCGTGAGCCACATGGGGACGCCCACGATCCGGCGCCGCCGGTGAAAGGAACGGAGCGCGAGGGCGACGATCTCGCGGTGGGTGAGCGTCTGCGGGCCGGCCAGCTCGTAGCGCGCGTTGGCGGCGACGGCGGCCGCCGGGCCGCCGGGCAGCGCCGCCATCACGCAGGCGGCGACATCCTCGGCGCTGATCGGTTGAAAGCCGGCGCGGCCGGAGCCGGGGATCGGCATGACCGGGAGCCAGGACATGCGGTGCAGCAGCCGGAGGTACGGGTCGTCCGGCGCGTAGATGATCGAGGGCGCAAACACCGTGTGCTGCAGCGCCGAGGCGGCGACGGCGCTCTCGGCCACCGCCTTGGCGCGCATCAGCCGCCCTCGGCTGCGGGTGGAGGCGCCGAGCGTCGAGAAGAAGACGAAGCGCTGCACGCCGGCGCGCTCGGCCGCCTGCACCAGCCTCCAGGTGGCCACGCCCGAGAGCTCCTCGATGGACCCGAGAGGCTGGTCGCGGATGACCGACGCCAGGTGCACCACCGTGTCCACGCCCCGCACAGCGTGGCGAAAGGAGAGGTGGTCGCCGAGATCGCCGAGGGCGATCTGCACCCGGACGCGGTCGGGCCCCAGCCGCCGCGGATCGCGCACCAGGCAGCGCACGGGGGTGCCCGCGTCGACGAGCGGCCGCAGCAGCGCCCGCCCGACGGTTCCGGTGGCCCCGGTGAGCAGCAGCACCGCCGGGAGGGTACCCACCGCCCGTCAGGAGTGTCCCTAAAATGCGCTCCTCCCCGTCGTGACGCCGGCGGCAAGCGCACCTGCAACCGAGTAGAGGAATCCGACACACATGGCCTACGTAATCGCCGAGCCCTGCATTGGCACCAAGGACAACTCGTGCGTCGAGGTCTGCCCGGTCGACTGCATCCACCCCACGCCCGACGAGCCCGACTACGACAGCGTCGAGATGCTCTATATCGACCCCGAGGAGTGCATCGACTGCGACGCGTGCGTTGAGGCCTGCCCCGTTGACGCGTGCTTCGCCGAGGACCAGCTCCCCGACGAGTGGCAGAAGTACATCAAGATCAATTCGGACTACTACAAGAACGGCCCCTGAGGCCGGCGGCTCGGCTCCGCCCCAGACGCCCTCAGGCCATCGGGAGCGACATGCCCGCGGGCTTGGGGGCCGCGGCCGGTGCCGGCGCCTGCATGACCGGGAGCTCGATCGGGCTGAGGGCGATCAGCCCGCGGGCGGCGTGGCGCAGCGCCTGGGCGGCTGGGTCGTCGGGATTGGACATGACCAGCGGCATGCCCGAATCCGACTGCTCGCGCAGCGGCATGGTGATGGGCACCTTGGCCAGCAGCGGCACGTCGAGCTCCTCGGCCAGGAGCTGACCGCCGCCCTCGCCGAAGATCTGGAAGCGCTCGCCTCCGGGGGTCACGAACCCCGACATGTTCTCGATGACGCCGGCGATCTCCAGCTTGAGCTTGGCGGCCATCTCGGCGGAGCGGGCGGCGACCTTCTGGGCCACCGGCTGGGGCGTGGTCACGATCACGAACTTGGCCTGCGGCAGCAGCTGGGCCAGCGTCATCGAGACGTCTCCGGTGCCGGGCGGAAGGTCGATGAGCAGGTAGTCGAGCTCACCCCAGGCGACGTCCTCGAGGAACTGCTGCAGCGCCTTGTGAAGCATCGGGCCGCGCCACACGAGGGCGGCGTCCTGCTCGACGAAGAAGCCGATCGACATCACGCTGATGCCGTCGTGAGCGGTGATGGGGATGAGCTTGCGTTCCTCGTTGACCTTGGGGCGCTCAGCGCCCACACCGAGCATGCGGGGCTGCGAGTAGCCCCAGACGTCGGCGTCGAGCACGCCGACCTTCTTGCCGTCGCCGGCCAGCGCGGCGGCGAGGTTGGCGGTGACGCTGGACTTGCCGACCCCGCCCTTGCCCGAGCCGATGCAGATGACGTTCTTGACCTGGGCCAGGGCCCCCTCGGGCAGGCCGCCGCGGCCGAGCTTGCGACCCAGCACCGCCTTCTCGTCGCCGGAGAGCACGTCGAAGGTGACGTTGACGCTGGTCACTCCGTCCAGCTTGCGCACCGCCTGGGCCACACCGGTCTCGAAGTGGCTGCGGATCGGGCAGCCGGGCGTGGTCAGGGACACCATCACGTCGACCACCCCGTTGGGATGGACGTCGATCGAGCGCACCATCTCCAGCTCGACGATGTCGCGCCGGAGCTCGGGGTCGATGACGGACCGGAGGGCTTCTGTGACTTGTTCGGATGTCGGCATACGATTCATTCAAGCAGGTCGGACCGGGCCCTCTGACGGGGGTGTTCGTCAGGAGACGGCGGGCGCCAGCTGGGCGATGAGCGCGAGCACGCCGAGGTCGTCGTGGAGCAGGTTCTGGCACATCACCCGGTGCACGCCGGCGTCGCGCAGGGCGGCGAGCTGCTCGGCCGCGCGCTGCACCGTGCCCACGATCCAGGCCTCCGGAGGGTTACGCAGCAGCGCCTCGCCGGTCGAGCCGATGCGCTCGCCCAGGCGCGCGGCGCGGTCGCGCAACTCGGTCTCGTCGGTGCCGACCAGGAACCCGGTCATGACGCTGAACGGCAGCGGCTCGCGCCCGGCCGCCTCACACGCGCGGTTGACGACGTCGCGGCGCGTGCGGACGTCGTCGAGGGTCGCGAACGGCGTGTTGTACTCGTCGGCGTAGCGGGCGGCCAGTGCGGCGCTGCGTGGGCCGGCCGAGCCGCCGATGATCAGGGGCGGGCGCGGGCTCTGCACCGGCTTGGGCTGGGCGTCGAGGTCCTTGAGCGTGTAGTGCGTGCCGCTGAATGAGAACGGGGCCTCCGTCCAGGTCCCGAGGACGATCTGGAGCTGCTCCTCCATGACGTCGACGCGGGTGCGGGTGTCGGCGAAGGGGAAGCCATAGGCCTCGTGCTCGCGCTCGTGCCAGCCGGCTCCGAGCCCGAGCTCCACGCGCCCACCGGACACGTGGTCGGCGGTGGCGACCACCTTGGCCAGCTCCGAGGGGTGGCGGAAGGTGGCGGGGGAGACCATCGTGCCGAGCCGGAGCCGTGTCGTCACCGCGGCCAGGGCGTTCAGCGTGGCCCACGCGTCAAGGGATCCGCGCTCGGGATGCTGGCCGTCGAGGTTCATGTAGTGATCGGAGCGAAACAGGGTGGGGATCGCGTGCTCCTCGCACCCCTTGGCCAGGGCCACCCACTCCTCCCAGCTCACGCCCTCCTGGCCCTCGATCATCAGACACAGATCCATGATCCAGAGCCTACCCAGTGAGCCACCGGGGCCCCGGTCTCGCCCGGATGGTGTCGCGCCTCGTCATGAGGCAAGACCCCCCGCCGCGTCGGCGACGCTCAGCGGGGTCGGCTCGCCGGGTGGCTTAAAGAC
>JBAQGP010000267.1:0-7216 GCA_049287845.1 Solirubrobacteraceae bacterium
AACGTGATGTGGGCAACCGATGGATCCGAGCACGCCGACCGCGCCATGACCCATGCGGTGCAGGTGGCCAGGAGCGACGGCGCTGAGCTGCACGTCGTGCATGTCGTCGAGAAGCTGGTCAGCGGACGCGCGTCCGGCCTTGACGCCTACGGTAACGAGGACGAGATCAGGGCCAAGGTCGAGCGACAGGCCACCACGGTGGCCGCCGAGAACGGCGTCACGACCAGCATCCACATCGTGGCCGCCCTGAGCACGCGGATCGGTGACCGGATCTCCGAGATCGCCCAGGACGTCGGCGCGGATCTGATCGTCGTGGGCACCCGCGGGCACGGCGCGCTGGGTTCGCTCGTGCTCGGAGGGGTGACGCAACGCCTTCTGCACGTGTCGCCCTGCCCGGTCCTCGCCGTTCCGCCCACCGTCTCCGCCGTCACGGAGGAGTCTTCGGTGCCGGTTGTGGCGGCCGGGTGAGAAGGGGAGGTGCGGTGGGGCCATGTCATGTCCGCCGACGCGTCATCGACTCTGACCGATCTTGGGCGCGACGAGTGTCTGCGCCTGCTCAGCGCCACCACCGTCGGCCGCGTCGTGGTGGTCAGGGAGGCCGAGGGCACGCCGGTCATCCGCCCGGTCAACTACGCGTTTGACGACGCGTCGCAGTCGGTGGTGTTCCGCTGCATCCCCGGCACCAAATTCGGCGGTCTGATGCGCGCCTCCAGGGCCTGGTTCGAGATCGATGACATCGACGCCGATCGGCGAGCGGGGTGGAGCGTGATCATCGCCGGTGTGACCGAGGTCGTCACCCAGCCCGCAGAGGTGCGACGTCTCGACACCATCGGGGTGGACACCTGGATCGCTGGTGACGACGCGGAATGGATCAGGATCCGCGCCCGCGTCGTCTCGGGCCGGCGGGTGCTGTCCACCGTAGGGCCTACGGAGCAAGACCAGTGACAATGGCCGATGGTGAGGATCCACGGCGCGCCTAGAGTGGCGACAATGTCACCTCGAGTCATGCCGTCACCTGATCCCACGCCCGTCGGCTCGTCCCAGGGGGGCTTTGCTCACCTGGGCAGCTCGGCACCCATCACGGTCGTCCTGGCTGACGACCACCACGTGGTGCGCTCAGGGCTGAGGGTGCTCCTGCAGTCAGACGGCCGCTTTGAGGTCCTGGGGGAGGCCGGGAGCGTGGCCGCCACGACCGAGGCGGTGCTGGCCTGCCGCCCGCGCGTGCTGGTGCTCGACCTCAACATGGGCGGCGAGTCGAGCCTGGACACGATTCCCCGCCTGCGCGCCGAGGCGCCCGACACGCAGATCGTGGTGCTCACGATGCAAGAGGATCCGGCGTTCGCCGGGGCGGCATTGCGGTCGGGCGCGGTCGGCTACGTGCTCAAGGACGCGGCCGACAGCGAGCTGATGGACGCCGTCATGCTGGCCGCCGACGGGCGCACCTATCTCAATCCGCAGCTCGCCGCGCGCCTCGCCGCGCAGCCGCTCGAGAGTGACACTCGGCCTGACAAACTTACATCGCGCGAGATCGAGGTGCTGAAGCTGATCGCGCTGGGGCACACCAACGGCGAGATCGCATCCTCACTGTTTCTCAGCGTCCGCACCGTCGAGTCTCACCGCGCCCACATCCAGCAGAAGGTGGGGCTGACCACGCGCGCCGAGCTGGTCGGCTACGCGCGGCATCGCGGCCTGGTGGATTGACCCTGAGCTCAGTCAGCGCCCGAGGCCATCGACGGTGGACTCACATCGATCGCCGACTGCTGGCGCCGGGCGACCGGCAGTGTGGCCGTGACGGTCGTGCCCTCGCCGACGACCGACGACACCGCCATCTCCCCATCGAGGAGCTCGACGCGCTCGCGCATGCCGGCCAGTCCGAAGCCCGCAGCGACCGCGCTGGGGTCGAAGCCGCGCCCGTCGTCGCGGACCGTGACGTTGACCTGCCCGTCGCGCTCAATCACCGACACGTTCGCGCGCGCCGCACCGCCATGCTTGCCGGCGTTGGTGAGGGCTTCCTGAACTATCCGGTACGCCCCGGTCTCGAGGTCGCCGGCGTGCCGCTCTGATGCGTGTCCACTTTCGTAGCTGAGGACGACCTCGGCGTCGACCTCCATCCCGGCACGGCGCGTACGGTCGATGAGCGCGAGGAGCGCAGGCTCCAGCCCGAGCTGGTCCAGCGCCGCCGGGCGGAGCTCCGTGATGAGGGCCCGGAGGGTCGTGATGTCGAGGTCGAGCTGCTCGAGCGCCTCGTCGACTGCCGTCCCCAGCATCTCTGGGTCCCCACGCCGTCGCGAGTTGGACAGAGTCAGGCGCAAGCTTTCCCAGAGCCTGCAGGGTCTCGTCATGCAGCTCGCGGGCCCACCGACCTCGCTCGGCCTCGGCGGCGGCCACGCGTTGACGGCGCCGTTCGTCGGCGGCCGACTGGGCGGTGGCGACCGCGGTGGCGGCGCTCGCGGCAAACGACTCGAGCAGGAGCTGTTGCTCGGGGCTGAACTCGCCGCGGCCGAGATTGTCCAACGCGACGAGCACGCCGTACGGGCGGCTACGGAACACCAGCGGCACGATGAGGCCATCGCCGGCCGTCAACCCGAGCTGACCGACGCCGTACTGCTCGAACCGGGCACGCATCAGGCGATCGCTGAGCCGCTGTGTCTGGCCGCTTCGCAGCGCCGCGCTCGCCACCGTGTTCTCGAGCGCGACGCGTCGACCGAGCAGCCCCGCAGGCACCTCGCCCGCCGCCGCCGCCATCTCCAGATCGTTACCGCTGAGAAGCTCGATCACCAGCACCCGGGCCGACACGAGGGCGCGACCGCGCTTGGCCACCAGCGACAGGATGGCCCCCAGATCCGTCTCGCCGCCAACCGCGCGCGCAATCTGGAGGGTGGCGTCAAGCGCATCGACGGTCTGTTGGAGCTGGGCGCGCTGGAGCTCCGAGTTCATGAAACGACTGGCGTGATCGATCGCAACGCCGGCAAAGTCGGCCAGGAGGACGGCAGCCTGTTCGTCGTCCTCGGTGAACTCCGAGGCGCCCTGCTTCTCGGTGAGATAGAGGTTGCCGTAGGGCTCCCCGCGGATCAGGATGGGGACCCCGAGGAACGAGCTCATGGGCGGATGGCCCACCGGGAACCCGTAGGAGTAGGGGTGACTGCCCACGTCGGGCGCTCGCAGCGGCTCGGGATTGCGGATCAGCTCGCCCAGGACGCCGCGCCCCGTGGGCAGCGCTCCGATGGCGCGCCGTTCGTCCTCGTCGATCCCGCGGGTCAGGAACCGCCCCAGTTGGTCGCGCGAGTCGTCAAGGACGCCGAGCGCCGCATACCGGGCACCGGTGAGCTCGCACGCCGCGTCCAGCACCCGACTGAGCACCTGCTCGGTGTCCAGCTGCTCGAGCACACTGCGCGCCACTGTGAGCACGCCCCGAGTCGCTTGATCCATCGGTTGACTACTTCCGTCCCGACGAGTCGAGCAGGCCGTGCTTGCGGGCATAGGCCACCAAGTCGGCACGACTCGACCGCCCCGACTTCCGCTGAATGTGCGCCCGGTGAGACTCGACCGTGCGGACGCTGAGGTAGAGCTGCTGGCCGATCTCGGCGTTGGTGTGCCCGAGGGCGACGAGCTTGAGCACCTCCACCTCGCGCTCGGTGAGGCTGTCGGGGGGGCCGTGAGGGGTGTCGGGCGCGGAGGCGATGAGCCCCCCCAGCTGCGGGTTGAGGTAGCGCTTGCCCTCCAGCGCTGCGCGCACGGCTGTCACCAACTCGCTGTCGGCGGCGTCCTTGAGGACAAAGCCGAGCGCTCCGGCGCGCAGAGCCTCGCGGGCAAACCGGGGCTCGTCCTCCATCGTCAGCACGACGATCGCGGTCTCGGGCGACGCCTCGCGCATCCGCGGTATCGCCGTGAGGCTCGAGCCGTCGGGCATGCTGAGGTCAAGCACGATCACCCGGGGCTTGTAGGCCAGGACCTTCCGCACCGACTCGTCGACGTCTCCGGCTTCGGCCACCACTTCGAACTCCGCCTCGGCTTCCAGCAATGCCCGCAGGGCGCTGCGCACGATGGCGTGGTCATCGGCGAGGACGATCGTCGCCACGCCGGCGTCAGCTGCGGTGGTCATGGGGCAACGCTATCGCGCCGCGCTACGGCAACGCCTCTCCGGTTATCGGGAACGTCACGTGTCAAGCGCATGCCCACGCGCCGCGGCAAGTAGGCTGACGTCATGAGCGACGCCGACGCGCAGCTCGCCCTCATCGACGCCTACTGGCGGGCGGCGAACTACCTGTCGATCGGGCAGATCTACCTGCTCGACAACCCCCTGATGCGAGAGCCGCTCGCGCCCGCGCACATCAAGCCGCGACTGCTGGGGCACTGGGGCACCACCCCGGGGCTGAACTTCGTCTACGCCCACCTCAACCGGCTCATCGCCACGCGCGACCTGAACATGATCTATGTCACGGGCCCGGGGCACGGCGGCCCGGGCCTCGTGGCCAACGCCTACCTGGAGGGCACCTACAGCGAGGTCTATCCGCATATCGGCCGCGACGAGACGGGACTGCGGCGGCTGTTTCGTCAGTTCTCGTTCCCGGGCGGCATCCCGAGCCACGTCGCGCCGGAGACGCCGGGCTCCATCCATGAGGGTGGCGAGCTGGGCTACAGCCTGTTGCACGCCTACGGCGCGGCGTTTGACAACCCTGATCTCGTCGTGGCCTGCGTGGTCGGTGACGGCGAGGCGGAGACTGGACCGCTGGCGGCGAGTTGGCACTCCGACAAGTTCCTCAACCCGGCGCGCGACGGCGCTGTGCTTCCGATCCTGCACCTCAACGGCTACAAGATCGCCAACCCCACCGTCCTGGCCCGGATCCCGGAGGACGAGCTGCTCGCCCTGCTCCGCGGCTACGGGTATGACCCGGTGATCGTCGCCGGGCACGAGCCGGTGGCCATGCATGCCCTGATGGCACGCACCCTCGACGACGTGGCCGACCGCATCGCCGAGATCCAGCGTGTGGCTCGGGCGGGAGCGTCAGGCGCACAGCGTCCGGCGTGGCCGATGATCGTGTTGCGCACCCCCAAGGGGTGGACCGGGCCCAAGGAGGTCGACGGCCTGGCCGCCGAGGGGTCCTTTCGCTCCCATCAGGTGCCGCTGGCCCGCGTGCGGGAGGATCCGGCGCATCTGGCCGCGCTCGAGACGTGGCTGCGTTCCTATCGGCCAGAGGAGCTGTTCGACGACGACGGCGCGCTGCGCGCGGACCTCGCCGCGCTTCCGCCGCGCGACTCGCGGCGCATGAGCGCGAACCCGCACGCCAATGGGGGGCTGCTGCTGCGCGACCTCGAGATGCCCGATTTCCGCGAGTACGCGGTCAGCGTGCCCGACCCGGCGACGACCACCAGCGAGGCGACCCGCATCCTGGGCGCCCTGGTGCGCGACGTGATCTCCGCCAACCCGCAGACCTTCCGGATCATGGGCCCCGACGAGACGGCGTCGAACCGTCTCTCTGACGTGTTCGAGGTGACGAACCGTGCCTGGGATGCGGAGATCCGCGACGGCGACGACCACCTGGCCCCCGATGGTCGCGTGATGGAGGTGCTCTCCGAGCACCTGTGCCAGGGGTGGCTGGAGGGCTACCTGCTCACCGGCCGTCACGGCCTGTTCAACTGCTACGAGGCGTTCATCCACATCATCGACTCCATGTTCAACCAGCACGCCAAGTGGCTGAAGGTGACGCGCGACATCCCGTGGCGGCGCCCGATCGCCTCGCTCAACTATCTGCTCTCGTCGCATGTCTGGCGCCAGGACCACAACGGGTTCTCCCATCAGGACCCTGGGTTCATCGACCACGTCGTCAACAAGAAGGCGGAGATCGTCCGCGTCTACCTGCCCCCTGACGCCAACTGCCTGTTGTCGGTCGCCGATCACTGCCTGCGCTCCCACGACTACGTCAACGTGATCGTCGCCGGCAAGCAGCCTGCGCTCAACTACCTCACCATGGACGAGGCGATCGCGCACTGTACCCGCGGCCTGGGCATCTGGGAGTGGGCCTCCAACGACGACGGTCAAGAGCCCGACGTGGTGATGGCGTGCGCCGGCGACATCCCAACTCTGGAGACCGTGGCCGCCGCAGCGTTGCTGCGCCAGCACCTACCGGACCTGCGCGTGCGAGTGGTCAATGTCGTCGACCTGATGCGCTTGGAGCCGGATAGCGAGCATCCCCATGGGCTCCCCGACCGTGAGTTCGACGCGCTGTTCACCACCGGCCGGCCGGTCATCTTCGCCTACCACGGCTACCCCTCGCTGATCCACCGACTCACCTACCGCCGCACCAACCACCACAACATCCATGTCCGCGGCTACAACGAGGAGGGCACCACCACCACTCCGTTCGACATGGTGATGCTCAACGACCTGGACCGCTACCACCTGGTCATGGACGTCATCGACCGGGTGCCCGAGATCGGCGCGCAGGCCGCCGGGCTGCGCCAGGAGATGGCCGACACGCGGCTGCGCGCGCGGGCCTACACGCGGGAGGTCGGCGACGACCTGCCCGAGGTCCGCGACTGGACGTGGCCGGGCGCCGAGCCCGCTCCGACCGGCGCCGCCTCGGCCATCAGCTGACACCAGCGGTGGCGATCCTCACCGTCAACGCCGGCTCCAGCAGCCTCAAGCTGCGTCTGGTCGGCGATGACGACACCATCCTCGCCGAGGCGGAACTGGCCGCGCCGCAGGCCCAGGTGGATCCCGATGCGCTGCGCAGCGCTCTCGGGGATTCGCTCGCCCGCGCCGAGGCGGTCGCACACCGCATCGTCCACGGTGGAGATCGCTACGTCGCCGCGACGGTCATCGACTCCGAGGTCCGGCGGGGGCTCGATGACCTGTCGGACCTCGCGCCGCTCCACCAGCCCAAGTCCCTCGCCGCTCTGGACGCCGTGTCCGCGCAGCTGGCCGGCATCCCGGCGGTGGCCTGTTTTGACACGGCGTTTCATTCCACGCTCCCGCCCGCGGCATTCACCTACGCCCTGCCGGCCCGCTGGCGCGAGCGCTGGGGGCTGCGCCGCTTCGGCTTTCACGGCCTGTCGCACGCCTGGGTGGCCCGCCGCGCCGCGCAGATGCTCGCCGGCGCCGACCGCGGGCCGCGGATCGTCTCCTGTCATCTGGGGGCGGGCGCGTCGCTGTGCGCCATCGCCGACGGGCGGTCGTTGGACACCACGATGGGCTTCACCCCGCTCGAGGGTCTGG
>JBAQGP010000268.1:0-3415 GCA_049287845.1 Solirubrobacteraceae bacterium
TCCGAAGCCTGTGCGGCATACTCAGACTGCGAGGTCGCACCAGTAGGACAGGAGGCGCAGTGGTGACAGACACTCCAGCTTTGGTCGTCATCGACGTCCAGCAGGGTCTCATCCAGGGATCCGAGGACGACTGGCGTGAGGTCTTGCATGTCATCAACGACCTCACCTCCGGGGCCCGCGGTGCTGGGGCGCCCGTCGGTCTGGTCCAGCATCGTGGATCGGCCCGGGCCCATCCTTTGCATCGCAGCCAGCCTGGATGGGCACTGCATCCTGCGGTCGAACCGCAGCCCGGGGACCTCCGGGTCGAGAAGCGATGGTCCGACGCGTTTCGCGATACCGATCTCGACGCCCCGCTGAAGGGGCGCCGGCGTCACTCGCGTGGTGCTCGTCGGCGCGCAAACCGAGTATTGCGTGGACACGACTGCCCGTCGGGCTGTCTCACTCGGCTATGACGTCGACCTTGTCGCCGACGGCCACACCACCTCCGAGAATGGCCTGCTCACCCGCGACCAGATCATCGGCCACCACAACGCGACCCTGGCCAACCTCGCCATCGAAGGCGTAACCCTGAGTGTGCTGCCCTCCACCGAGGTCAACTTCGGCTAACGCACTGTGATCAGCGCGGCGGCTCGGACGCATCTTTCGGCCCCGCTGCTGCTTTCCACGCAAGTCAGCAACGACGGGCGCTCGCAGAGCCACTTGCTTGGCTGGTCGCGGATCCGGCCAGCCTGTCGAACGAGTCCCATGCGTCGACGACAGAGGCCGAACCGGACTGTCCTCCTCGATCTCCAACACGGCGTCGACCTGGCGGGCGCGGTCGACGGCGGCCCCGAAGTCGGCCGCTAACTCGGCGAGGATGTAGGCGGTGTGGCTGACGAGCAGGATCCGCTCCGTGGGGCCCGGGATGAGCTCGTGGAGCACGGCGGCGGTGAGGCGCCGATCGTCGGGGGTTCCCGGTCTGGTCCAAACCGCGCGGGGGCGGCGGGCGTCGGCGTCACGTCCAGCTTGAGTGAGTGCTGGGTGATCGTCCGGTCGATCTATTCACGGGTGACCCCACCCCGATCACGGCGGAGGGGCGCCACTCGCCCGGCGAGGTTACTACCGGCTAAAGGGCCTCCGGTCTGCCAATTCGGCGACAGCCGCGCAGAACCGCTCCGCCTCTTCCATGGTCGTGTAGTGCAGGTATCCCGCACGTACGGCGCCGCCGGGCTCGAGGCCGAGGGCGGTCATGGCGCCCAGCGCGTAGTAGTTGCCGTGGTAGGTGAAGATCCCGCGTTCTCCCAGCTTGGCGCTGAGCGCGTGCGGCGTCCAGCCGTCGAGGTTTAAGCAGAACGTGGGGGTACGCTCGTGCAACCGGTCGGGCTCGCTGATGCCGTACACGGTGCAGCCGGGAAGCTCGCTGAGGCGCCCGAGCGTGTGCCGGGTGAGCTCGCTCTCATGGGCAGCGATGCGCCGGAACGCGCTGTCGAGGCGAGCCGACCGATTGCTCCCCTCCACCGCCAGCGACTCGAGGTACTCCACGGCGGCCACGAACCCCGCGATCGCTTCGTGACAGAGCGTGCCAGTTTCAAAGCGGTGCCCGGCCGGTGTCTCGTCGGCCGGCCGCACCCTATCGGCGGGTAGCGAAGCGGCCAGATCCTTACGAACCGCGGCGACCCCGATGTGCGGACCGAAGTACTTGTAGGCGGAGGTGAGTAGGACGTCGGCGCCGAGGCCGACACGGTCCAAGCGCCGGTGCGGCGCCAGATGGACGCCGTCGAGCCACAGCAGCGAGCCCGTCGCGTGTACGGCGTTCGCCACGCGGGCCACGTCGGTGAGCGAGCCAATCGCGTTGGAGGCCAGTGTGCACGCGACCACCCGGGTGCGTGGCGTAATCAACTCCTCGAGCGCGGCCAAGTCGAGCGTACCGTCGTCGGTGTTCAGCGGCGCGGTCTTCACAGTGAGCCCGCGGTCGGCGGCAATCAGCAGCCATGGGGAAACGTTGGCCTCGTGGTCGAGCTCAGTCACGATCACTTCGTCGCCCGGCTGCAGCGTCCGGGCAAGCGCGTGGGCAAGCAGGAAATTGATCGTCGTTGTGTTGGCGCCGAACACGATCTCATCGGGCTCGGAACCAAGGAAGTCGGCGGCGGCGAGCCGCGCCTCCTCCAGGAGATCGTCCGTCGCCACCGAGGTGACGAACGGACCGTCGGTGTTGGCGTTGTGGCTTTCGAGGTAGTCGGCGACGGCACGAACCACGGTGTCGGGCGCCTGTGAGCCACCCGGACCGTCCAGGTAGACCGCCGCCTCGTCGCCCACACGCCGGGTGAGCGCGGGAAAACGAGCGCGAAGGCGTGTGACGTCGAGCGCTGCCTCGCCGGTGGCGGTCACGAGCGCTGATCAACCACTAACGGGCGCCGTCGGAATTGGCCACGCCGAGAACGGTATCGGCGACGATCTCAGCCGCGGCCTTCACCGCGTTGGCGTCCATGTACTCGGGCTTGTCCTCTCGCGAGTGGTAACGAAAATCGTCGGGCTTCCAGAACCACGCGCTGGGGATCCCTGCATCGAGGAAGCGGCCTGCGTCGGCACCGCTCTCGGTGTTGTAGCGCTCGAGCTGATATCCAAGCCCCTCGGCGGACTGTTCCAGCATCTTCATCAGCCACTGAGTGAAGCGCTCTGGCTCGGAACGATCGGGCCAGTGAATCCAGTCGACGATCCGCAGGGGCCCGCCCACGGCGATCATGTCGATGCTGATCGCGGCCTTGACGTTGGACACCTTCTCGCCGAGCGCCTTGACGTACTGGGCTGCACCCTCGGCGCGGCCTTCCTCGCCGGCCAGCGACAGAAAGACAATCGAACGCTCGGCGGGACGGTCGGCCAGAAGCCGAGCGATCTCAAGCACGGTCGCCGTGCCACTGCCATTGTCGTTGGCGCCCGGTTCGATTGGGATATCGCGGTGCGCGAGGACGATCACTCGTTCGTCCGGATGCTTGGTGCCGCGCAGCACTCCGGCGACGTGGTCTGAGCTGCACGGGCCGATGTCGGTTTGGAGATCGAGCGTGGCCATCGGGTCGCCCGAGGCGATGGCCGACATGACCCGCAGGGCACTCGGGGCGGAGATGGCGACCGCCGGCACGCTCGGGTCAGCGAAGCGGTTGCTGAGGTCGGCGGCCCCGAACTCCATGGTCATTCGGTAGCTCCACGGGAACGGATGGATCACCACAATCGCCGCCGCCCCTCGCGCGGCCGCGCGCTCGGCAAACGCGCCGAGCCAGAACAGCTCATACCCGAGCGCCTGTTCCTCGAGCACGACGATCGCGCCCTGGACGTCCTTGTCCTCGTAGCTGGCCTCCGTTCCGTCGCCGACGTAGACGAGCGGAGCCTGCAACGGGCCCGGAGTCGACGGGGAGTAGTACGCCGAGGTGGCATCGAGCAC
>JBAQGP010000269.1:0-6558 GCA_049287845.1 Solirubrobacteraceae bacterium
CCCCCCCGACCCACCGGGCGTAGAGGGAGTCGCTCGGATCGATCGGGGTCGTGAGCAGCATCGCATTGCGCACCGGGTCGGAGGGGTTCAGGGCGCAGTAGATCGCGCTGAGCGTGCCGCCGATGCACCACCCCAGCAGCGTCAGCTCGTCCTCGCCGGCGCTCCGCAGTGTCTCTCGCACGGCCCAGTGCAGCTCGTCACACACGAAGTCGGCCAGCCCCATGTCGGCGTCCTCCTCGTCCGGCTCACCCCAATCGACGAGGAACACGTCGTAGCCCTCGTCGAGCAGGAACTCGACGAACGAGTTGCCGGGGCGCAGGTCGAAGATCTCCGGGCGGTTGATCAGGGCGAACACCAGCAGGACCGGCAGCGCATGCGAGCGACCACTGGAGCGATAGCGGTAGAGCGTCGTCTGGCGATGCGTCCAGATGATGTCGCGGGCCGTGCGGCCGATCGCGGCATCCGGGGTGGTCAGGACCACGTTGGCGAACTCCACGCTGGCTCGCGGAAGCCGGCTCAACGTGTCCAGCGCGCTCATGACCCGGGGGACTGTCCACTCTGACCGCCGCCCCTGCTGGTTCGGCGGGACTGCCCGCGACGTTTGGCGGGGGACGAACCGGCGGGGGCACCGTTGCCGGTGGCGTCGCCGGATCGCCCTCGGCCGGAGGCGCGAGCGGAGCTCGCTCCCCGCGCGTGCTCGTCGCGGTCGCGCAGCTGGTCGCGAACCTCTTCGAGCTCCTGCAGGACGCGCTCGAGCTTGTCCTCGGTGCGGCCCAGCTGGCGAGCCAGGCGTATGACATCGCGCCGGCCTGCGACGCGCAGGTTGCGAATGACCAGATCCATGGCGTCGTTGCTGAGCTTGGTGAGTGCGGCAGCGTTCTCGGCCAGCTGACCGAGCAGCGACACAAACCCGTGAGAGCCGACGAGCCGCTCACTCGCCTTCGCCGCCTGTGACTCGGCCTGCTCGTAGAGCCGGGCGACTTGCTCAGCCGGCGTGGGAGATCCGCGACCGTCAGCCATCAGACAGCCGCATCTTTCTGCGGCGCCGCTTCGCGGGTCTCACGCGCGACAACCTCATCCCCGCTTGCAGTGCTGCGGGATCTGGCCAAAGCCTCTCCACGTCAGTGTCAATGTACCCGGCTTGCCGTCACCGAGCCACTTTTTGCGCCGTTGTTCGAGCGCGCTAACCGACGACCGCGACGGCGGCAGAGAGTGCGGACCCCAGATCGACAAGAGCTGACGCTGACGCCAACGCGCTGTCGATGCGGCTCGAAGGCGGATGCCGCCGCGTGTCTCCTACTTCGACTGGGGCAGACCCTGGGAGACCTCGCCGAATAGCGCCATCTGCTGTGCGAGGGCATCACCGCCAGAGGCGCTCACCACACCGAGGTTGTCGACAACCGATCCCGCCCGGACAAGCACGCGCTGAAACTCCGGGCTTGACCTGATCGCGGCGAGGGCGGATCGCTCGCCGTGCAGCATGAAGAACCCAGCGAGATCGCCGCCGTGCGGCTCCAACAGGTGGGCGTCGAACCGCTCGATCTGGCCGTCCTCCTGAAGCTTGGCGTAGTAAGCGACGCTCTCCTGAAACACCTCCAGCGCGAGCTGCTCGCGCCCGCGAACAACCTGACCCCAACCAAGAAACAACGCCTCTCCGGCCATCCTCTAACCCCCAAAGACGTGTGACGATGAGCGACCGATGCTAACGAGTTGGCGACACTCGCAGCGGAAGTTTCAGACCGAACTCCCGACGGATGCCTGCACGCGTTCGTCGTCGAGCCACGCCCGCGTCCACTCGCCCGGGATAGAGCGCGACATGGTCGCGCAGTGCTTCATACCCTGCCGTTGGGGCCGCGTCGGCGGTATGTAGATGGTTGGCGGGTGACTCGTCTCGAGCACCCGCAGCGCCTGGATCGAGTCGGCCGGCACCGCACCCTTCCACTCAACCCAGACCCGCCGGTCATATGCTTGACGGCGGGCGGACGCGGATAGTCCCACTCGCTGCACCCCACCACCCTATGCCGCCGCGGCGCGATGGCGCCGCACGCCGAGCTGTTCACCCCGTGTGCCACGATCACCGAGATGCCGGCGCCCCACCCCGACCGCAAGCTCGCTGGGCGTGTGACCGGCACCCGGCTCGGTCACGACCTCATCTCACAGGCGGATGAGAGGGTCCGCTGCCATCGCGGGACGAGCTGGGTTGCGATCGTCAGCGGGGTCATCTTCTTCTTCGCCGGCTTGGTGAAGTTCGTCTTTCACCATTGGGAGCTGCACGCGTTCCGCAGCTTCGGCCTTCCGTGGCCGTCCGCGCTTGAGATCTTCGCCGGAGCGCTCGAGATGGTGGGCGGATTCCTGCTCGTGCGACGCCGGGCGGTCATGCCGGCCGCGGTCCTCCTCGCCGCCACCATGGTCGTTGCCATCATCGCGTCGGGGATCGGACATGGCGACGTGATCCCGAGCCTGACCCTCGCTCCGGCACTGCTCCTGGCGACCTTGTTCCTGCTCGCCCGCGCCCTCGGCCACGAAGGCACCGACCAGGCATAGCGCACCCCGCTGCTCTGTCGGCTGGGAGCTAGCCGTGGGTGGAGGCGGTCTGGGCGAGCGCCTCCTCGAGTGCGCCCTTGCCGCCGGGCGTGCCGGTGATCGCCAGCTCCGGGGACCAGGTGGGGACGCGGCCGGCGAGCGCGTCTGCGCGCTTGCGGCCCGCGACCTCGATTGGTGCGCGTTGACGGAGTTGGGCGAGCAGCCGGGTGCTGTACTGCTGCGGCGATTCCTCGGGCGCGATAGCGGGTCGCTCGAACTCGAAGAATTCGGCTCGCACCTGTGAGCGCGCTGTGGGAAATCGCGGGATCGCGACAGTGCCGTTGCAGGCGACTCCGATGATCGTCGCCTCGGGCACAGCCCGCGCCAGGTAGCCGATGCCGCTACGGGCCCGCAGCGCTCGACCGAGAGAGCGTGTCCCCTCGGGGTAGATCCCGATACATGCGCCGTTGCGAAGTTCGTCGATCGCGCGGTCGAGCGCTCCGGTGTCGCCGGACCCACGCTCGATCGGGATCTGGCCCATTGCGGTCAGGACCGCGCCGAGCAACTTGTTCGTCCACATCGAGGACTTCGCCAGCGCCTTGATCTGCCGGCGGGGCATCGCCGCGATTCCGGTGGCCACGGTATCCCAATAGCTGTCGTGGTCACCAACGAGCAGCAGCGGTCCCTCCAGCGGCAGCAGCTCCAGGCCGGTCACTCGCAACCGGCCCCACCACACGACACCAGGGGTGGATGCGATCATCACGGCGCGATAGGCCGGAGTGATTGGCTCGTTGCGAGTCGACATCGCCCCCAGGCTACCCGGACTGTCGTCGCGAGCCGAGGGTCCGAGCCGCGCCATTAGAGGCCGCGCGCGCCGCGGGCCGGTAGACCCTGGCCCGGCGCTTCCGGGAATATGTCAGCATCAAGAGGCTTTGCCACTGTTCGGAAAACGACCGGCTCCGCTCGGCGAAGAGGAACGCCAGGCGGCTGCCGTCGACCTGGAGCGCATCGCACGTGGTGGTATTCCCCTCGGCGCCGAACAGCGTCTGAAACGGATCGCGGCCGGGGGGTCGGCGGTTTTCACCAGCGACCTGAGCGCCAAGGAGTATGCGGTCGCGCACGCGTCCGGGCTGACGCCGATCGCGCAGATCATGGGCTCCTCGGTGGTCCAGCATGGCTGGCAGAACTACGGCTGGTCCTCATATCAAGGGGGGATCGCCGAGATGCCGTCCTTCGCTGCGCCCTGGAATCTCTCCCGCGAGCGCTCCTTTGACCGTCTGCGCCAGGAGGCGCAGTTCGCCGACGCCGACGCGGTCATCGGCATCGAGATGACCGCCCGGGCGTTCCTGGGGGAGGCGGCCAACGTTGAGTACGTCGTCTTTGGCACCGCGGTCCGTGAGAACTCGCCTGGACCGCGTAGTGGTTCCAGACCACGGATGTGCGCGCTGTCGGGGCAGGATGTCGTCAAGCTGCGCCGGATCGGCGCCGAGACGGTGGGCGTCATCGGCCACACCTCCGTCGTCTGTGTGGCGCTCAGCGGGTGGGCCAATCAGATGATGGGGTCCTGGTGGGGTAACCAGGAGATGGTCGAGGTCACCGAGGGTGTCTACGCTGCCCGTCGGCTGGCGATGGACGAGGTGCGCCGTCAGGCCAACGCCGCCGGCGCCAACGAGATGGTCATTTCAAACCTGACGCATCGCATCGATCACCACGAGTACGACCGCGGCGGCTACAGCCAGCATGTCTTCATCGTCTCCATGCACGTGCTCGCGACCGCGATCGTCCTCGGCGCGCATGAGCCCCATCCCGCTCCGCTCGGCGTGCCGGTCATGTCGATCAACCTCGGCGCCTAACTCCAGGAGAGCATCCATGTCGACCTATGACCCGACAAGCACCGAAGGCCTCGCCGAGCACGCCAGCGAGCGACTCAAGATGAACGCGCGTGGACTGTTCACCTCCGATCTCTCCGTCAACGAATATCTATGCGTGGAGAAGGCTGGCTTTGAGCCGGTGGGTCTGGTGGTGGGCTCCAGCATCTACCACATCGGCTATCAGCAGTCGAACTGGAAGGCGAGCCAGGAGATGGGCGTCCTCACCCAGGCGATGTACTCGGCACGAGAGCTCGCGATGACGAGGATGGAGGAGGAGGCCGATCAGCTGGACGCCGATGGCATCGTGGGTGTCCGTCTCGAGGTCGGACGGTACGAGTGGGGCGCGGACATGGCGGAGTTCATCGCCATCGGAACGGCGATCAAGCACAAGGGCGGCAAGGTGCACCGCGCGCCCAACGGGCGTCCGTTCACCTCCGACCTCAGCGGTCAGGCGTTCTGGACACTGATGCAGACGGGCAAGCGGCCGGTCGGCCTGGTCATGGGCAACTGCGTCTACCACGTCGCGCATCGGGGCATGATCCAATCGATGCGCCAGACCGGGCAGAACGTCGAGCTCGAGCAGTACACGCAAGCGCTGTATGACGCGCGTGAGCTCGCGATGGAGCGTATGCAGAAAGAGGCCGAGGACATCGGTGATGGCGTGCTCGGAATCGTGGAAGTCAAGCTGCACGAGAACAACCACGGCTGGGGCAGCCACGTCATCGAGTTCTTCGCCCTCGGCACCGCCGTCGTGCCCAACGAGCACGCCGACCCAGGGCAGAAGCTGCCCGACATCACCCCGGTCATCGACATCAACGACTGACGCCACAAACGCACCGGCTTGCGTAGGGACCTCGGCGATCCTGTCCGGCGTCTCGAGAGAGGAGTTGAAAGATGGCCGTTCACTACTTGGAGATCGTGAGCAACGACGTAGACGCCCTGACTGGGCTCTACCAGCGCACGCATGGCCTGTCCTTCGGTCCCCCGGACCCCGATCTCGGGCACGCCCGGGTTGCGATCCACACGGACGGAGCCCTGGTCGGCATCCGGGAGCCGCTGGCGGCGCATGAGCAGCCGATCATGCGGACCTACATCGCGGTCGAAGACATCCAACAAGCAGTGCAAAAGGCCGAGGAGTCCGGCGCGACGATTGCCTATCCCCCAACCCGCCAAGGCAATCAGGGCACCTTCGCAATCGTGATCCAAGGCGACGTGGAACATGGACTCTGGCAGGACTAGCCCGCGGCGTGCGTGGCAAGGCGCGTCTAGAACTGTGCACTCCGCGCAACTGTCGCCTCGGCCGGGCAACGTCCCTCGGGTCGCCCGCACGCGCGGAAGTCACAGGTCCGGCACCACCAGGCAGTCGATCCTCCCGCTCTGCGGTCTGCGACACGGGCGGTTACACGAACCTCGATCAGCTTCTCCAGCAGCGCCTCGAGCGTCGCTGCTTCGTGCTCGTCGAGGCCGCTCGTGGTGTTGCGCATCACGGCGTCGCGAGCGGTCCGCGCGGCGCGAGCACGGCGCCGGCCGCGAGCGGTCAGTCGCACCTCGACCCGGCGGCGGTCGGCGCCGACGCGACGTATCGCGAGTCCATCCGCCTCTAGCTGGCTGACCAGCCGGACCGCTCCCGAGTGCGTCAGCCCGAGCGCGTCGGCCAGCCGGCCAATATGCGACTCATCCAGGAACTCATCAAGCGCTAGAAGTCCCGCCGTCGCGCTGCCGGTCAGCCCGGACACACGCTCCAGGGCAGCCACCGCTTCCTCAGCGAGGTTCAGCGAGAGCGACGCCAGCAGGTTCTCCAGCCGGGCGTGCGTCGAGAGCGTCATGCAGAGTATTGTATGAGTGGCTCATATAATCGACGAGGAGACGATCAACCGATGCTGAGCTACGCGAAAACCAATCTCCGCGATGTCCAGGACTCCGCGGCCGAGCACGGGCTTTCGGCCCACCAGGAGGCTCGCTTCCCTCGGCGAGACTTGGGCGCCGAGCAGACCGGGATGAACTTCCTCATCATCAAACCCGGCCAGCGTGAGGCGTTCGCTCACCGACATCGCACCGCCGAGGAGATCTACGTCGTCATCGGCGGCGCCGGCCGGGTAAAACTCGACAACGAGCTCGTCGACCTGATGGCGTTCGACGCCGTACGGGTCAGCCCAGGCATCGC
>JBAQGP010000270.1:0-3473 GCA_049287845.1 Solirubrobacteraceae bacterium
GGTCTATACTGGCCGCCCACGCGCCTGTGGCGGAATTGGTAGACGCGCAAGGTTGAGGGCCTTGTGGACTGAATGGTCCGTGGAGGTTCGAGTCCTCTCGGGCGCACTGGGAAAGCCCCGCGATGCGGGGCTTTTTTCATGCCCGCGGTCTGGTCGCAACCGTCCTCTACGACGGGTGCCCGCTCAGGAAGAAGGGGCGACCGCGCGGACCCGAACCCTCGGGCGAGCGTTGTTGACGTAGCCCTTCGGGTTCCACAGCCCGGCTTCGTCATCGGGTTGCGTGGCCGCGGAGGAGTCCCAGGCTCGCACCAGGATCTCATGCGCGCCAGGCGCCAGATCCAGGGTGATGCGCCAGTGCCGCCAGGCCCAGCGGCCGAGATCCTCAAGTAGCTCCGCCTGGCGCCAGTTCGCGCCGCCATCGATGGAAACGTCGACCCGGGCGACGTACCGATCGCCGCCGGCAAACGCGTAGCCGCGCGCCTCGACCGGCCCGGCTTGGACCGTCTCCCCATCCCGCGGAGACAAGAGATCGGAGTTGAGCGCCACCAGCCCGAGCGGCATCCCCACTCCCGGACCAGGAGTCCCATTGGCGGGGACCAGACGGTAGGCGACATGCTGGAAATGGCCCGCCCACGGCCCACTTCGCACCTCGATGCGCTCCAACCACTTGACGCTGCGCGCTCCGATGTAGCCCGGCACGATCACACGCAGCGGAGCACCGTGCACCGGGGTGAGCCGCTCGCCGTTCATTGCCCACGCCAACAGCACCTCGGGGCGCGAGGCCTTGTCGAGCGGGATCGATCCTCCAAATCGCTCCGCGGGCTCCACTTCCGGACTGAGGTCGGCGCCCTCAAAGCCCACATCCGACGCGGGCTGTTGCGGCCTGGCGAGCGCCAGCACGTCTGCCAGCGCAACCCCGGTCCAGGTCGCGGTGCCGGTGGCGCCGGGGCCCCAGGGAGCCTCGCCTGGAATGTCGCGGACGGCCGCCAGTCCGGCGCGGCGGTTGCCGGCGCACTGCAGCGTCGCGGTCACCGTTCGCTCGCGAAACGCCTCTCGGAGGGTCTCGAACGACAGGCTCAGCCCCCGCTCGACCAAGCCGACCACCTGCAGCCGCCACGACACCAGATCGGTCTCCGGGATCGTCCCGTGAGCCCGGACGTAGAAGGCATCCGTGTCTGTCACCGGCTCGGCCAGCGACCCGAGTCCGGTCTCAGCGTTGAACGGCTCTGACTCGTGAACGATCAGATCGTCGCGCTTGCCATAGCGTCTCATCAGCGGAACAGACTCAATCATGGCCGATCCCGCACATGTAGGAGTGTCGTGCTCGGACGCTGGCCGACGGCGGCGCTCACGCGCCCGTTCCCTGCGGCGCCTGAGCCCGGGGTCGACCCGGCCGCCTCAGCAGGGCTCGAAGCGCGGCGACGACGTCATCCTGATCGGAGTCGCTCAGGCCCTGGCTCAGCGGCAGGCTGATCGTCTGATCGGAGATCAGGCTCGCCACCGGGAGACTGCGGGGATCAAGGTCGTAGCGGTCCCTGTAGTACGGATGCAGGTGCACGGCGCGATAGTGAACGCCGGCGCCGATGCGGCGGTCGGTGAGCCCCTGTAGCAGCTCGTCGCGCGTGAGCGGGGCCCGCGGCTCCAGTAGGACCTGGTAGAGGTGCCGAGCGTGCCGCGTGTCCGCCTCGGGCGCAGGCGGGGTGCGCAACGGGAGGTCGGCCAGGAGCCGGTCATAGCGCTCCCACAGCTCCGCGCGCCGGTCGATCCAAGCGTCGAGCCGGGGCAGCTGCGCCAGACCGATCGCCGCCTGCACGTCGGTCATGTTGAACTTGAACCCCGGTTCGACGACCTCGTAGTGGCGAAAGCCCTCGTCGGAGAAGCGTCGCCACGCTCCGAGACTGAGCCCGTGCAGGGCCAGACGCTCGACCCGCTCCGCCACGTCGCGATCGTCGGTCATCAGGGCCCCGCCCTCGACCGTCGTGATGTTCTTGGTCACGTAGAAAGAGAACGCGGTGAGGTTGCCGAACGACCCGATCCGCCGGCCACGCCACTCGGCGCCAATGGCGTGGGCCGCGTCCTCGATCACGGCGAGCCCGTGGCTCTGGGCGAACGCCTGGAGCCGATCCATGTCACACGGGCGCCCGGCCAGGTGGACCGGCATGACCGCGCGGGTGCGCGGGGTGACTGCGGCCGCGGCGGCGTCGAGATCGATCAGTCCGGTGTCGGGCTCGGAGTCCACCAGCACGGGCGTGGCCCCGGCGTGCTCGGCGGCGTTGGCAGAGGCCACGAAGGTCATCGACGGCACGAGGACCTCGTCGCCGGCGCCCAGTCCCAGGACCTTCAGTGCGAGGATGAGCGCCGCCGTGCATGACGACATACAGCGGGCGTGATCGACCCCCACGTAACCGGCGAGCATGTTTTCGAACCGCGCGACCTTCGGCCCCGTCCCGATCCAGCCCGAGCGCAGCGTGTCGACGACCTCGGCGATTTCGGCGTCGCCGATGGTCGGGCTGCCGAAGACCAGGAAGCTCTCGCGTGTCACCTGTCGCTCCTGGCGAGGGCGACCGACGCCACCAGCGCTGCGCCCGCCGCGGCCACGACCAGCCACAGGACCCAGCCGAGGGGCGGGCTCCAAGCGGCGTGTGACGGATACAGCAGCGACCCGCCGACGCCGACCGCGGACCGCCGGCCGTTGAGGTACCACGCCACGAACTGGATGACTGCCGCGCACGTCGCCAGCGCCGTGACGAGGACGCCATGGGCGTGTGAGATCCGGTCGCGGTGGCGGTAGAGGATCTCCCCGCACAGCATCGGGAAGCCGACCAGCACCGGCATGTACTCGCGGCCGTTGATGCCGATCCCAGCCGCCCGCCCGAACACCATCCAGATCGCCGGCGAGATCAGCACCCCGATCGCGCCCGCGACGACGATGACGCGCCGGTCGCGGGAGGAGCCAGCGCGGGCGGCGGCCCAGGCGAGGGCGGCCACGAAGCCAAGCCACAAGAGGTAGACGACGAGAGGGAGGCGGAACTCGAGGTATCCGAAGCCCGCCACCACGTCTTGGAACCCATGCCATGTCTGCGCCGGGAGGCGCCCCAGGGCCAGCCGGATCGCGCGGTAGGCAATCGAGGTACTCGGACCGTACAGCCCCTGCCACACGACGGCCGCGACGATTCCCAGCCCGAGGAGTAGAAGCCCCGGGCGCGCGAGGCGGTCCTGTTCGCGCGCCAGCCGGCGCACAGTGGCGCGCCCCTCCCACGCGACGAACCCAACGATCAGCAACGCCGCCCACGCCAGCCCCGTCGGGTGGCTGAGCGCGAGCGCGGCGCCACTGAGTCCGAGCGTGAGCCACACCCCGCGCGGCGCCGGCTCCCGGCGGCCGATCCGCAGGAGCGCCGCGCACAGTGCGATGCCCGCGCCGATCGAGAGCCCGCTGGGGTTCATGCTGGCGGCCAAGAAGAGCGCCGTGGGCG
>JBAQGP010000271.1:0-5386 GCA_049287845.1 Solirubrobacteraceae bacterium
GCCCATGAGCGATTCACTGAGCGCGGAGACGATCCGGATCCCCGGGCACGACGGCGACGAGATCGAGGCCTACCTCGCCCGCCCCGCCGGCGATGGGCCCCGAGGTGGCGTGGTCGTCATCCACCACATGCCCGGCTATGACCGCGGGACGAAGGAGATCGTGCGGCGCTTCGCCGAGCTGGGCTACGACGCCATCTGCCCCAACCTCTACTGGCGCGAGGCCCCGGGGGCGGCCCCCGACGACGCCGCGGCCACCGCCCGCGCCAACGGCGGCGTACCCGACGCCCGGCTGGTCGGCGACGTCGGCGGTTCGGCAACCGCACTGCGCGCGCTGCCGACCTCCAACCGGAAGGTCGGCGTCATCGGCTACTGCTCGGGCGGGCGCCAGTCGGTCCTGGCCGCCTGCAACCTGCCGCTGGACGCCGCCGTCGACTGCTACGGCGCGTTTGTCACCGGGACGCCCGAGGAGGGGTTCCCGCTGAAGGTGACCAACCTGGTCGACCAGCTACCCAACCTGCGCTGTCCGCTGCTCGGGCTGTTCGGCAACGAGGACAAGTACCCCAGCCCCGAACAGGTCGACGAGCTCGACGAGATCCTGACCCGGGAGAGCAAACCCCACGAGTTTCACCGCTACGACAACGCCGGCCACGCCTTCTTCTCCGTGGACCGGCCGGCCTACCGGGTCGAGGCCGCCAACGACGGTTGGGAGCGGATCGAAACCTTCTACAAGACCCACCTTGGAGGCTGAGCATGTGCACATACGCAACCGTGAAGACCGAGCTCGTTGGCAGCGCCAAGGGCCCGGACAGCAAGTGGTTCGGAGTGACTGACGGCACCGTGTACTTCGACCATCCGGTGCACGCGATGGCCGAGCACACGCTCAACATCGACTTCACGGACCCGTCCCGAGGGCCGGGCGCACGCGTAGCGGTCGAGCTGACCGCCGCATCCGCGCGGGAGCTGGTGAGCGCGATCGAGGCGGCGCTGGCGTCGGCGCCTGAGGCGCTGAAGGCCTGAGACGCTGAGCCTGCGCCTGGACCCCATCGAGGAGGCCGGGCGCCAGTGGCGGGCGCACTGGCCGGCGTCGCCGGTGGCGGCGATGATGGCGGTGACGTCGGTGATGCGGGTCCAGCAGATCCTGCTGGGGCGGCTCAACGAGGCGCTCGAGCCGTTCGGGCTGACCTTCGCGCGCTACGAGGCGCTGATGCTGCTGGACTTCAGCCGGGCCGGGTCGCTGCCGCTGGGCAAGATGGGCGCGCGGCTTCAGGTTCACCCCGCCAGCGTCACCAACCTCGTCGACAGGCTGGAGCGCGCCGGCTACGTGCAGCGGGCGCCGCATCCCTCAGACCGGCGCACGACACTCGCCACGATCACCCCGGCCGGTCAATCGGTCGCGCAGGATGCGACCGAGGCACTGCACGACATCCGCTTCGGCACCGAGCCGCTGGGCGACGAGGCGCTGACGGCGATGACGGAGATCCTGCGCCAGGCCCGGGCGGGCGCGGGGGATTTCGGCGCCGCCTCGCGATACGCGCCGCCCCGCCCCCGCCCCCGCCCCCGCCCCACCCACTGTGGGTCAAAGGACCCACAGTGGGTGGGTCCATCTACGTTTGCACGGCGGTCGTCTTGAGGGACACTGAGCAGCGTCAATCTCGGATCCAACGCGGCACCGGCCGGGCGGGACAGACATCCGAGGGGGGCATTGACTAGGCGCAAAGCCACCATCCAGGCCAGATCTCCCAAAAGGTCGGCAGCGGCAGCTGACCCTCTGGCCCGGACATCAAAAGGAGGAGCCCCGGGGGCTGCGGGGCTCCTCCTTTCTCTCTGCTCGGGGAAGCGGCGCGGCTGACGGTCAGCCCGGCGGACGGTCAGACGGTGGCATGCGACTCGCCGCGCGCCACCTGGCCCACCCAGGTCAGCCCGCGCTCCATGCCCATCTGCGCCGCCTGCTTGCGGCCGGCGGTCAAGGCGTCGTCATCGAGGGTGGCCCGGACCGCGTCGTACCAGTCGCGCACGGCGCCGTGCGGCGGCCACGACAGCTCGTCATAGCCGAGCTCGCAGATCGCCCAGACGGTGGCGGCCTCCGCGACGCGGCCCAGGTGCAGCAGGGCGGCGGCGATCGGGGTCGCCTGGATGAGCTCCTCCACCTGCGAGCCGAGCGCGGCCACAACCGCCATGGCCGCGCCGTAATGGGCGAGCGCCTCCTCGGGACGGTGAACGACGAGCTCGACGTCGGCCAGACGGGAGGCGAGCCAGAACTGCTTCCACGATCCCGGCGGGGCGTCGGGGTACAGCGACAGCAGCGGGTCGATGGCGTCCTCTGGATAACCGAGCAGCGATACCGACTCGGCGCGGACGGCTTCGAGGATCCAGCCAGCGTCGGGGTCGTGGGGCAACTCCGCAGCCAGCTCGGCGCACCGCGCCACCACCTCGATCTGCGCCTCTCCCTCCTGCGCGTGGCCGTAGAGGGCGGCCGCGTAGATGGCGCTGTAGAACTCGCCCTCGACGTCGCCGAGGTCATGCCACGCATCGGCGGCATCGAGGCATGCCGTCGGGTCTGAATCCTTGAGGCCGAGCGAGCCGAGCGCCTGCAGGCATCGCGCGCGCATGACCGGATCGGTCGACCGCGCCAGCGCGATCTCCAGGTGGTCGCGGCTGAATTCGGCCGCGCCCGACTGATGCATCCACCACCCGGTCGCGGCCGCCAGGCGGGCGTGTCGCCTGTAGTCCATCAACTGCGCCCAGTCGAGCTCGGCGAAGATGTTGCCGCCCTCCAGGTTCAGCGCCATGCGGCCGTCATCGGCGCGGACGACCCAACGCTTCTCGAACGGCTCGGCCAGGGCGATCAGCGCGTCGGTGACGGCGGCGTGCACGGCGTCCTCGGTCTCGGCATCGAGCAGCTCGGCGGCGAACCGCCGCACCGGCGGGCGCACCTCGAAACGGCCGCCCTGCCCAGGCTGCACCAGTCCTGCTCTCACCAGCGCGTCGAGGCCGTCGATCACGTCGCCGAACGCGGCCTCTGCCAGCGACGTGGTGAACCCCGCCGAGAACACCGCGAGCCCGAGCAGCAGCGATCGCTCCGCCTCGGACAGCAGGCCCACGGACCATGACAGGATCGCCCGCAGGCCCCGCTCGCCGGCGAGCAGATCAAGGCCATCGCTGTCCAACGCCTCGAGGCTCTCCTCCAGGCGCCGCGACAGCTCTCCGGCGTCGAGCGTGCCCAGCCGCGCCGCCGCCAGCTCCAGGGCCAGCGGCATGCCCTCGAGCTGCCGGCACAGCCGCGCGACGTCGAACCGGTTCTCCGCGGTCAGCGCCCAGCCGGTCCCCTCAGTCGCCGCGCGCTGCGTGAGCAGCGCCACCGACGACAGGGCGCTCAGGGCCGAGAGCTCGCGCTCAGATCCCGTCGGCACCGGCAGCGGATCGAGGGCCAACACGTGCTCCCCACCGACCCGCAGGGGCAGCTGGCTGGTGACGAGCACCCTGACCTCGGGGCCGGCCCGCGCGACGTCGCCGATCAGCGGCGCCACGTCGATCACGTGCTCGAGGTTGTCGAGCAGCAGGAGCACGCTGTGGGCGCGCAGGTGATCGAGGACGCGTTCGCCGGCCTCGACCCCGGCGACCTCCGGCAGTCCCATCGCCCGTGACAGCGCGCCCATCACCTCGTTGGGGTCGAGGATGTGCTCCAGTGCCACCCACCACACGGCGTCGAAGTCCCCGGCCGCGCGCTGCGCGACCTCCAGCGCCAGACGCGTCTTGCCCGAGCCACCCGCCCCTGAGAGGGTGACCAGGCGGGCGGTCGCGATGAGGTCGAGCACGACCGCCAGCTCGTCCTCGCGTCCGATCAGCCCGGTCGTGGGCGACGGCAGGTTGGTGCGAATGCGCTCCAAGGTCCGCGGGGCGGAGGTGCCGCCGTACCTACAGACTCTCCAGGGCCGCGTTGAAGGCCGGGCTGGGGCGCATGGCCGCCGCCGCCTTCTCCGGATCCGGGCGGTAATAGCCACCCAGCTCCACCGTCGAACCCTGCACCTCGGACAGCTCTGACACGATCTTCTCCTCGTCGGCTCTGAGACGCTGGGCCAGCGGACCGAAGCGATCGGCCAGCTCCGCGTCATCTGACTGATCGGCGAGCTCGCGGGCCCAGTAGAGCGCGAGGTAGAAATGGCTCCCCCGGTTGTCCAGCTCGCCGACTTTGCGCGAGGGCGAGCGGTTCTCCTCCAGCACGCGGCCGGTGGCGCGATCGAGGGCGTCGCCGAGGATCTTGGCGCGCGGGTTGCCGCTCTTGTCGGCGAGCATCTGCAGGGACACGGCAATGGCGAGGAACTCCCCCAGGCTGTCCCAGCGCAGGTGGTTCTCACGCTCGAACTGCTGGACGTGCTTGGGCGCCGAGCCGCCGGCTCCGGTCTCGAACAGGCCGCCGCCGTCCATCAGCGGAACGATCGAGAGCATCTTGGCGCTCGTGCCGAGCTCGAGGATCGGGAACAGATCGGTGAGGTAGTCACGCAGCACGTTGCCGGTCACGCTGATCGTGTTCTCGCCGGCGCGGGCACGGTCCAGCGTGAAGCGGGTCGCCTGCGCGACGTCGAGGACCTCCAACTGCAGGCCGGTGGTGTCGAGCTCGGCGAGCTCCGCGCGCACCTTGATGAGGACCTCGGCGTCGTGGGCACGCGTTTCGTCCAGCCAGAACACGGCCGGCCAGCCGGTGTCGCGTGCGCGGGCAACGGCCAGATGTACCCAGTCGCGGATCGGGGCGTCCTTGGTCTGGCACATCCGCCAGATGTCGCCCGTCTGCACCTCGTGGGACAGCAGCGTCTGCCCGCCACCGTCGACGACTCGCACGGTGCCCGGCGCGGAGATCTCGAACGTCTTGTCGTGGGAGCCGTACTCCTCGGCCTTCTGCGCCATGAGGCCGACGTTGGGCGTCGTGCCCATCGTCGACGGATCAAAGGCGCCGTGCTCGCGGCAGTCGAGGACGGTCTCGGCGTAGAGGTCGGCGTAGGAGTGGTCGGGGATCACGAACTTGGTGTCCTGGAGCTCCCCGTCGCGGTTCCACATCTGACCGCTCGACCGGATCGCGGCGGGCATCGACGCGTCGATGATCACGTCGGAGGGCACGTGGAGGCTGGTGATCCCGCGGTCTGAGTCGACCATCGCCAGGCCGGGACCTTCGCGGTAGGCGGCGTCGATCGCCTCGGTGATGGCGGCGCGCTCGTCTTCGGGCATGCCATCCAGGGCCTTGAGCAATGCTCCCATCCCGTCGTTGGCCTGCACCCCGGCGGCGGCGAGGGCGTCGGCGTGCTCGCTGAACACGCGGGGGAAGTAGGCGCGCACGGCGTGGCCGAAGATGATCGGGTCAGACACCTTCATCATCGTCGCCTTGAGGTGCACG
>JBAQGP010000272.1:0-9696 GCA_049287845.1 Solirubrobacteraceae bacterium
GGTCGAGGCCCACGAGGTCGGCATTCTCCATCGGACCAAGGATCGGCAGGCGCAGCCCGAACCCGGACTTCACCACAGTGTCGACCGTGGCCGCGTCACACACGTCCTCGTCGACGAGGTGGAAGGCCTCCCGCCAGAGCGCGTGCTGGAGGCGGTTGCCGACGAACCCGGGGACGTCTCGCTTGACGTGCACTGGAGTCTTGCCGACCGCAGTGAGAAACGCGAGCGTTCTCGCCACGACGTCCGGATCAGTCTCTGGAGCCTGTATCACCTCCACGAGGGGTATCAGGAAGGGGGGATTCCACCAGTGGGTGCCGACTATGCGCCGCCGACCGGGGGCGTGGGCCGCGATTTCGGCCACCGACATCACCGAGGTGTTGGTCGCCAGTACCACTTCGGGGGGACTGGCGGCGTCTAGTGCGCGGAAGATCTCCTGTTTGAGGCCGAGCTTCTCCGGCGCGGCCTCGAACACCCATTCGGCGTCGGCCACCGCCTCCGCGAGCGTCGCCGCCAGGGTGATGCGGCGCACGGCGTCGTCGCGCTGGCCGAGCGCGCGCAGGTTGGCGGCAATCCGGGTCGGTACCGCCTCCAGCACCGCCGGCGCCGGATCGTGAACCGCCACCTGCGCTCCGGCGACCGCCAGCACCTGAGCGATGCCGTGGCCCATGAGCCCCGCACCGACGACCGCCGCTCGGCCGCCGGCCACCGCGGGAGCGGGCTGATCAGCCGGCGGTGTAGCCGCCGTCGACATAGATGATCTGGCCGGTGACGAACGCCGACGCCGCCGAGGCCAGGAAGACGAGCGGGCCGACGAAGTCGGCAGGTTCGCCCAGGCGACCGAGGGGAATCCGGCTCAGCATCTGCTGACGGACCCCCTGCCCGGGACCGTCGTCGGCGTACATCCACGCTGTGAGGTTAGAGCGAAACACCGTCGGCGCAATGGCGTTGACGGTGATCCCCGCCGCTCCCCATTCGCATGCCAGCGCCTTGGTGAGACCGTCAATCGCCGCCTTGGAAGTGCAGTAGGCCGTGTAGCCCGCGGGATGTCCGAGCTTGCCCCGCGTCGACGAGACGAGCACAACACGCCCGCCGCCGCCCTGATCGAGCATCCGCCGTCCCACGGCGCGGCAGGTGAGCCAGCTGCCACGAACGTTGCCGTCCATGACCGTCTCCCAATCCTCCGGGGCGAAGTCGACGATCGGCGAGGTCTTGTTGAGCCCGGCGGCGGTGAGCAGGATGTCGATCCGCCCATGCGCCCGCACCGCCGCCTCCGCGATGGCCTCCGCATCCGCGGCCGTCTCGGGTCGTCGCGCCACCAACTCCACGTCGGCGCCGGCATCCCGCAGCTGTCCGCCCAGCGCCTCCAGCGCCTCGGTATCCCCCGCGGACAGCGTGAGCCGGGCGCCCGCCATGGCCAGCGCCCGTGCCGCGGCGCTGCCCAGCGCGCCGGTGGCACCGGTGATCACGGCGGCCCGGCCGGACAGGTCGAATAGCGCGCTGGGGGAGACCGCGGTCTGCGGGGAGCTCATCGCCCACCGCCCGGGTACGGCATGACGACGAGCATCGAGGCTGGACGGTTGGTCCGGTTCACAATCCTGCGCGCCTCGCCCGCAGCCAGGCGGCAGGAGTCCAGGCAACCGAGCGTCGTGTCGCCGTCGTCGGTGGTGACCGTCACCTCGCCGTCCACCACGATGTACACCTTCTCGATTGGCGTCGAGTCCATCTCGGCCCCGCCGCCGGGCAGGAAGTGCGACAGGCCCACCCAGAAGCTCTCGGCGGAGCTGGCGTCAAACCCCTGCAATCGCAGGCCTCGCATGTCGAAGTGCTTGGGCGCCTCGTACGGCTTGGCGTCCTCCAGACGGCTGACCTCCATCAGTGTGTCTCGCCGGTCTCGATGCGAAACGTGGCGCTGGGATCGAGCATTGCCACCAGCCGCACGATGCAGCCGTCGCCCTTGGTCCAGCGCCACGGGAACGCAGCGAAGGTGACCCGCTTGCCGGTCACCGCGTCGATCTGACCGCCCACATTCTCGAACCCGACGATGCCGTTGCCCAGAAGTGCCCGGTGGCACGGCTCCCAGTACGGGAAATCCTCCGTGATGCTGCGTCCTCCGGTGTGCTCGGCGTACTCCTCGGCGATCCCGTGGATGAGCGGGCCGTTCGGCTGGACGCCGATCGCGGTCCCCAGCGGGTGGTCGAGCGCCTGGCAGTCGATGCCGAACCCCTTCACGCCCTTGTCGCGCATCCACTCTCCCGCCTCTTTGTAGGTACCGGGTGATTCGACGAAGTACCGCCGGGTGTCGCCCCAGTAACGGTGCCAGCCGGTGTTGACGATCACGATGTCGCCCTCCTGGATCGCAGGCGCGGCGTTCTCCAGGTCCTCGGCGGTGATGACCTCCCATTTCTCCTTCGGGATCGACACCACCACCCCGGTGCCAAAGTAGGAGGAGAGGGGGACTTCGTCGATGAAGGGCTGGCCCTCAATCACGTGGGCGGGCGCGTCCGTATGGGTGGTGCAGTGCATGAATGTCGTGATCTGCTGCGAGAGCACGCCGGATTTGGCGTGGTAATGGAAACGCTCGATCTTCACGTCCGGAAAGTAGGGCCACAGCGGGGCGTCGTGGCCCCACGGATTGGAGAGGTCGAAGAACTGCACGCCCGTTCTCGGGTCGGTGGCCGAGGGAGCCGTTCCCGGGCTGGAGGCGGTGGCACTCACGAGAGCTTCCTTTGGTCGCGTACCGCGCCCCGGTGACCGCGGTACTGGTTCACACGACTATGGCCGTCACCGCCTCGCGCCGTCAATACGATCGGCTCCGGACACACCCACTCGCACTACACACGAATTTCCCAGAACACGACCCTAGACTGCTATGAGGCCCTGCCGGCGTCCGGTCTGCACGGCGTGCGTCCGGTTGCGGGCCCCCAGCTTCCGGTACAGCGCGCTGGTGTGCTGCTTGACCGTATACCGCGAGAGGAACAGGCGCTCCGCGATCTCGCCGTTGGTGGCCCCGTCGGCGAGCAGTTGCAGGATCTCGTGCTGCCGCGCTGACAGATTGGACTGAGTCGGCGGGCGGCACGGCTGAATCGGCAGCCCCGCGCTGGCGCGTCGAATGGCCAGGAGCAGGTCGTCGGCTCCCCACCCGCGGGAGACGAATCCGCTCGCGCCCGATGCTCGCACGGTACTGGTCGAGACCGCCTCCGCCTGCGTGAGCAACAGGATGTTGATCCTGGAGGAGGCGCGCCTCAGCGCGCGGGCAAACGCCGCGGCGTCACGATCGAGGGCCCGGGCGTCGACCAGGGCAACGTGGGGCTCGAAGCGGCGCGCCAGCTCCAACGCGGTCTCTGCGTCCCGCGCCGCCAGGCACCGCTCCGCCCAGGTGTGCTTGGCGAGCAGAAGCCGAAAGCCCCAATGGACGATCTCCTCATCGTCGAGGAGCAGCACCCGCACGCCGGTGCGTCCGGCTACCTCGGAGCCCTGGTCCGCCGATACGACCGCAGTTACAGACATCACGTCCCTCTCTCCTCAAGATGGTCCGCATCACAAGACAGGCGGTCTTGTATCGCGGCATCCTAGGTTCACGGGGCAGGCCGTGTCAAGCGGTCCCACGCCGGCACCGGCACAGTGACGATGCGGTGGTCGGCGCCGTCCCCGGAGGGTCCGGCGCTGAGTTGGCGGGGGCGCCGCGGACGGTCAGACGGGCTCGGCGCCGAGAGTGGCGCTCATCTCCGCGACCACCCTCCGCAGTCCCTCGGCGAGGAAACCCTCGTTGCCGGTGAAACGCTGGGTGGGAACGGGAACGCTGACGGCCGCCACCGGCCCGAAGGTATCGCGGACGACAGCCCCGACCGCGCAAATGCCGAGGGTGTGCTCCTCGCGGTCCAGGGCGAACCCGTCACGCCTCACCCGCCGCAGATGCGTGATCAGCCGCTCACGATCTGTGATCGTCGCGGGGGTCGCCGCCTCCAGCGTCTCGGGCAACAGCCGGCGCAGGGCATCATCTGAATGAGCGCTGAGAAGCGCTTTGCCGTTGGCGGTGCAATGGGCGGGGAAGCTCCCTCCGACTGCTGATACGGCGCGCAGCCGATGCGGCGCCGCCACCTGTTCGATGAACGAAACGTGGTCGTGGATGAGCACCGACAAATCGACCGTCTCGTTGACCTCGCTGGAGAGCTTGCGGAGGAGGGGTCGCAACTCGACCCGCAGTTCGCCGTGCTGACCGGCGGCTAGTCGCACCAGCTCAGGGCCAAGCTTGTAGCGACCATTCGGCGACGCGGTCGCGGCCAGCCCCTCACTCTCCAGGGCGGTGATGATCCGGTGCACCGTGGAGCGGGGGAGGCCGACTCGCTGCGCCAGCTCAGACAGGCTGAGGCCCTGGCGCTCGGGGCCGAGCGTGCGCAGGATCTGACCCGCGCGCGCGATGACCTGAATTCCTCCGGAACCATTGGATCCCAGTCGCGGCGTCATCGCTGGCAGCTACCCAGATGCACGACGCGCAGTCAACGGCCTGCGCCGCCATCGCGCAACGCTCCCACTTCAAACTGAGCCGTTTGGGTGTGCGTTGCCGACGCCGAGCGCGCGCGACTGGGTCATCTGGGGTAATCAGCCGTTCTCGGGTTGACTCGGTCGGTTCGGCTGGTGTGAGCTGGTGAGGTCCATGCTCATCGACGCCTACGCCCATGTGTTTCCGTGGCCGCTGATCGAGGCTCTGTCCGAGGTGAGCGACGGCGCGGAGCTGGCTGCGCTGCGATCGCAGAGCCCGCACCTGTATGACGACGAACGGCGGGTGCGGTTTATGGACGAGCACGGCATCGACGTCCAGGTCCTCGTCCTCGCCCGCCCGCCCGTGTGGCTGGGAATGGAGCGCTCCGTCCTGCACCGCCTCACCCGGGTGGCCAATGACAGCATCGCCCAGTTCGCCGCGCGCCGGCCGGATCGGTTCGTCGGGATCGGCGTGCTTCCGGTCGTGGACGAGGTGATGATGCAGGAGTTCGATCGCTTGCACGGTGAGCTCGGGCTCAAGGGGGTGCTCATCTTCACCAACATCGAGGGCAGGCCGCTGGATGACACGTCGATGTGGCCGCTCTATGACCGCGCCGCCGAGCTCGACGTGCCGATCTGGATTCATCCCCAGCACGCGGGCTACTACCCTTGGATCGGAGACAACGTCCTGGACCGCACGCTGGGGTGGCCGTTCGACACGTCCCTGGCGATGGCTCGGCTCGTCTACGGCGGAGTCTTCGAGAAGCATCCGGCGATCAAGTTCGTGACCCATCACATGGGCGGGATGATCCCGTACTTCGCCGCCCGCATCGACGCATTCGAGCGCAGCACAGCTGCCGAATACGCTCGCCTCGGACTCGGCGGGACCCGCGGTCCCGCGCTCTCCGCTCCCGGACTCGATCACTTCCGACGCTTCCACAACGACTGCATCAGCAACGGCTCAAGCGAGGCGCTGGCGATGGCGATCGACTTCTTCGGCGTCGACCACATCCTGTTCGGCACGGACTTCCCGTTCGGGCCGCCCGACGGCTCGTGGGTGCGTGATGAGCTGCGGGCGGTCGCCGACGTGGACCTCGCGCCGTCGCATCGGGAGCAGATCCGGCACGGCAATGCCGAACGACTGCTACGCCGCGCCTGAGATGCGACGAGAGCGTCGCTAGACGACCCGCTCCGCGGGCCCCCGGGCTCCGAGGAAGATCTCACGCATGTCGGGCTTCTCGAGCACCTGCCGGCTGTCGGCCGACATGACGACCTTGCCTCGGACCAGCATGTAGGCCCAGTTGGCGATGCCGAGCGCCGCGACCGCCTTCTGCTCCACAAGCAGGACCGCCTTGCCAAGGTCGCCGAGTGCCCTCACCTGGTCCTCGAGGACCGCACGGGACAGCTCCGGCGACAGGCCGGCGGTCGGCTCGTCGAGGATCAGCACCGACGGGTCCAGCATGAGAACGCGCGCGATCGCGGTCATCTTGCGCTCGCCCCCGCTCAGCGTCTCGACGTAGCGGTTGAGCCGCGGCTTGAGCTGGGGGAACACCTCCAGCACGCGGTCCAGGCGCTCGGCCTTCTGACTGCGGGTGGCCAGGTAGCCGCCCATATCAAGGTTTTCACGCACGCGAAGCCCCTCGAAGACGTCCTCGAGCTGTGGCACGTAGCCAATCCCAAGCCGCGCGAGCTTCTCCAGCGGCACTCCGGTGACGTCGCGGCCATCGAGCTCGACGCGCCCGGCATGAACCCGCGCCACCCCCAGAACCGCCTTGAGCAGCGTGCTCTTACCCGCGCCATTAGGGCCCACGACGGCGACTACCTGTCCGACACCGACCTCCATGTCGATGGTGTTGACGATCGGCGGACCACCGTATCCTGCCGTCAGCCCCCGGATCGACAGCGCGACCTTGGCCGCCACGGAGTCAGCCGATGACATAGGCGTCCTGGACTTCTCGGTTGAGGCGCAGCTGCGCCATGCGGCCCTCGGACAGGACCCGGCCCTGCGCCATCACGATGACTTTCCCGCACAGGCGATCGATGGTGTCGAGCTCGTGCTCCACCAGCAGCAGCGACAGCCCGTCGGCGGCCAGCCCGAGGAGGACGTCCTCGAGCTGACGCGACAGGCTGGGACTGAGCCCGGCCATCGGCTCGTCCAACAGCAGCAGCTTCGGCTTCATCATCAGCGCCCGCATGATCTCGACCGCCCGCTTCTGACCGCCGCTGAGGTTGCGTGCCGGTTCGTTCGCCATGTCCGCCATCCCGAACGTGTCGAGCATTCGCCGAGCCGTCTCCACCAGCTCGCACTCCTGGCGGCGCCAGCCCCGCCGGCCCAGCACGATTCCGGCGATGCTCTCACCGCGTTGTGCGGGGGCGGCGACAAGCAGGTTCTCGATCGCCGTGAGGTTCCCAAACACCCGGGCCATCTGGAATGTCCGCACCAAGCCCTGACGCGCGCGAATGTGCATCGGCTGGTGCGTGATGTCAGCCCCGTCGAAGCAGATGCGCCCGCTGGTGAGGCGGGTGAACCCGCAGATTGCGGCCAGCGCGGTCGACTTGCCGGCCCCGTTGGGCCCGATCAGTCCGGTGATGCTCTCGCGCTCGACCGCGAAGGAGACTCCGTCCATCGCGCGCACGCCACCGTACCGCTTGGTGAGGCCCTGCACCTCCAGGACGGGGGAGCCGCCGCTCATCGTGTCATTCCGGCGGCCTGGAGGGTGGTCGGTTCCCGTATGTCGGCCGCCGCTCCGGCATCACCCCCTGGGGCCGGAACCAGATGAAAGCGATGGTGGCGCCGCTGAGGATCATCCAGCCGAAGTCCTCGCTGAGGCCGGGGCTGGACGCGATCTGTGGCAGGAATTGCACCCCCTGGAGCAGCAGAACGGCGATGACGAGCGTGCCGGCGCTGACGCCGGCGTCGCTGCCTCGCCCGCCAACGATCACACAGCTGAGAAAGGCGAGCGTCTCTACGTACGCCCATGCTGACGGCGACCAGCCCCCGATGAAGCCCGCCAGCAGCGCGCCGCTGAGACCGCCGAACGCGCCGCCCACCGCCTGTACGACGAGCCGAAGGCGTACGACATCCTTGCCGCACGCCGAAGCGGCCGTGTCGTCGTCCCGAACCGCGCGTAGCACCCGGCCGATGGGTCCGGTGGTGAAGCGCCGTAGCACGAACAGGCCGATCAGCGCGCACCCGGCGACCACGGCGACGTAGGACCAACGCTCGGCCTCCGGACTGAGGTTGGCGAACGGGTTGGGGATCAGGGCCAAGCCGGTGGCACCATTGAGCAGCCCCGAGTCGGCGCTCACGAGCGTCACGATCATCAGGGATACCACCAGCATGGCGACGGCCTGGTAGTCCTGGCGCAGGCGCTTGAGCCCGGTGATGCCGATCAGCGTCCCCACAACCGCTCCCACCGCGGAGCCGGCCAGGAGGGCGAGCGGGAACGGCAACGTGAAGCCCCCGATGTAGGTTTGGAAGCCCCCATTATTGGTCGACGGCCCTAGCGTGCACACCGCAAATGTGTAGGCGCCCGCTGCGACGACGACGATGTAGGCGAGGTTGGCCACACCGGCGACCCCGAACTCCAGGTTCAGCCCCCACACTGCCAGCAGATCGGTGCCAAGGTAGACCAGCAGCACCACCGCGTAGTACTCCCAGCCCACGCTTACCCCTCCATCAACCGGCGGTTGGACGATCCAGTGCCGAACAGGCCCTGCGGACGGACGAGCAGAACGGCGATGAGGATGGCAAATGCGACGATGTCCTTATAGTTGGGGTTGCTCACCGCGGCGAACACCTCGCTGGAGACGCCGACGATCAGCCCGCCGAGCATGGCGCCATAGGGCTGTCCTATCCCGCCGAGCACCGCCGCTGCGATCATCGGGATGAGGAACAATCCGCCGAGCGAGAAGTCGAAGCTCACCGTTGTGATGGCCAGCGCGACACCGGCCGCGCCGCACAGCGCGCCCGAGATGAGCCACGCGATGTCGCTCACGCGGCTGGTGGAGATCCCGCAGCTGCGCGCGAGGGTGCGATTGGAGGATGTCGCGCGCATCGCCTTGCCAAGCGTGGTCCGAGTGAGCAGGAGGTGGAGGCCGAGCATGAGCAGCGCGGTCAGGATGATGATGACCACCTGACCCTCCGACAGCCGAAAGCCGAGAAAATGCAGGGTCCGCCCGCTCTGCTCGCCGTAGCTCTGGGACGAGGGCCCGGCGATGGCAACGATCACGTACTGAAGGATGGTGCCGCCAGCGACGGTGGCGATGACGAGAGCCACCGGCGGCGTGCCGCGCCGCACCAGCGGGCTCAGCAACGCCCGGTTATAGAGCACCGAGATGACGCCCACTACCCCCGCCCCCACCGCCAACGCGATCCACGCGCTCACACCCCGGTTGATGACGATCAGCGCGACGTAAGCGGCGAGCGTCATGAGCGCGCCATAGGTGATGTTGAGGATATTGCTGATGCCGAACTGGACCGAGAAGCCGACGGCCCCGAGGGCGATCACCGCCCCGGTGGCGATCCCGAATCCGATTGATTCGATGATGAGATGCATAGCGTCACAACAGGCCGAGGACCTGCGAGCCGGAGATCTCCCCGACACGATTGGCGGAGCCGTTGGCGGCGAACATCGAGGCGGCGAACGTGCCGGCCGAGTTGTGGTACTGGTTGAATACCACCGGGCCCAGGACGCCGACGTACTGGATCGGCTTGCCCGCAGCCAGTGCCCGCTTCCCGGCGGCGTAACTATCCACCACCACCGCGCCGGACTTGGGCGCGACGACCTTCGTGATGTACGGGTTGTACTGCGACCCGACCGTACTCTTGGACATGAGCATCGCCAGCGCGAGAATGTTGATCCCGTCGTACACCGACGCCGGCGGCCCGACGGCACTGAGCACGTTCGCAATCCCCGACGTCTTCGGGTCGCTGCTCAGCGCGCCCTTGTAGGTGTGGAATGCGTTCGTCGCCTGGCTGAACGAGGAGCCCACCAGGTACACGTCATGCGTCACATAACTGGTTCCGACCACCTTGCTCAGGGCGTTGAAGAAGTCCGGTGTAAGGGAGTCGGTGGCGGTGATCATCGCCGGCAGCGACCCGTTGTTGAGCTGCTTGTACTCCGACATGAAGGTTGCCGTCGTCTGCGGGTCAGCAGACCAGATGAGCGCTCCCGGCTTGGCGGCAATGACCTTGGCCACTTCGCTGGAGTAGGA
>JBAQGP010000273.1:0-3037 GCA_049287845.1 Solirubrobacteraceae bacterium
ATGCGCGACTTCGCCGTCGCCGCGGCGCTGGCCGCGCAGACGTTCGGCCCGCGCGCGAGCGTCGTGCCCGGCGTCTACGGCGTCCTCATGCTCCTGGCCGGGTCGGTCGCCACCGGGCTGCTGGGACGCGGCGAGTAACGTCACCCCTATGAGCGACGACAGACATTTCGGACTGACCGGGTTGGCGACGATGGGGGCCAACCTCGCGCGCAACGTGGCGCACCACGACATCCCGGTGGCCGTGCACAACCGCACCACCAGCCGTATGACGACCTTCGTGGAGGAGCACGGCTCGGAGGGCCCGATCGCGGGCTTCGAGTCCACGGAGGAGTGGGTGGGCGCACTGGCCACGCCCCGGGTGCTGATGAGCATGGTCCAGGCCGGCCCGGCCACCGACGCTGTCATCGACGACATCGCCCCGCACCTGGATAAGGGCGACATCCTCATCGACGGCGGCAACGCCAACTACCGCGACACCCAGCGCCGGCACAAGCAGCTCGCCGAGCAGGGCATCCACTTCCTCGGTGTCGGCGTTTCCGGCGGCGAGGAGGGCGCGCTGCACGGGCCCAGCATCATGCCCGGCGGGGACCGCGAGCCCTACGACGCCTCCGTCAAGCCGATCTTCGAGGCGATCGCCGCCAGCGTCGACGCCACCCCGTGCTGCACCTACGTCGGTGCCGACGGTGCCGGGCACTACGTGAAGATGGTGCACAACGGGATCGAGTACGCCGACATGCAGCTCATCGCCGAGAGCTATGACCTGCTGCGCAACGGCTTGGGCTGGGAGGTGCCGCAGATCGCCCAGCGCTTCGAGCGCTGGAACACCTCGGAGCTCGAGTCCTTCCTCATCGAGATCGCCGCCCGCGTGCTGTCCAGGAGCGACGACGCCACCGGCCGGCCCCTCGTGGACGTCATTCTCGACGCCGCTGAGCAGAAGGGCACGGGCCGCTGGACCGCCCAGGACGCGCTCGAGCTGGGCGTCCCGCTCACCGGGATCACCGAGGCGGTCTTCGCGCGGGCCCTGAGCGCGCTGAAGGAGCAGCGGGTCCATGCCGCCGACGTGCTCGCGGGGCCGGCCGGCCGCGCCGGAGACGACTCTCTGGCCGACGATCTCGAGCATGCGCTGTACGCGTCCAAGATCGTCTCCTACGCCCAGGGCTTCGCCCAGATGGCGGCGGCCGCCGACGCCGAGGGCTGGGAGATCGACCTCGGATCGATGGCGACGATCTGGCGGGGCGGCTGCATCATCCGCGCTCGCTTCCTGGACCGCATTCGCGAGGCCTATGACTCAGAGCCCGGGCTGCCCAACCTCATGCTCGCCGACTTCTTCACCACCGCGCTGGGCAACGCCCAGGACCCATGGCGACGCGTGGTCGCCCATGCGGCCGAGCTGGGGATCCCCACCCCGGCGTTCTCATCCTCGCTGGCCTACTACGACGGCTACCGGCGCGCCCGGGGTCCGGCCGGCCTCATCCAGGGGCTGCGCGACCTGTTCGGCGCCCACACCTACCGGCGCACCGACCGCGAGGGCACCTTCCACACGATGTGGAGCGAGGACGGCCGCGAGGTCGAGGCCTAGAGCCCGCCGGAGCCGCCGCGCGCGCCGCTAGAACGGCGTCTGGCCCGGGATCCAGCTGGTCCCGGCCAGCGGCACCCTGGCCATCGCCGAAGCCTCGATGGTGAGGGCGACGAGGTCCTCGGGCTCCAGGTTGTGCACGTGGGACTTGCCGCAGGCGCGGGCCAGGGTCTGGGCCTCGAGCGTGAGCGTCCGCAGGTAGTTGGCCAGCCGCCGTCCGCCCACCACGGGGTCCAGGCGCGCCGCCAGCTCGGGCTCCTGGGTGGAGATCCCGGCGGGGTCGCGCCCCGCCTGCCAGTCGTCGTAGTAGCCGGCGGCGGAACCGATCTCGGCGTACTGCGCGTCGTGCTCGGGCGCGTTGTCGCCGAGCGCGATGAGCGCGGCCACGCCGATCGAGACCGCGTCGGCGCCCAGGGCCAGGGCCTTGGCCACGTCGGCGCCGGTCCGGATCCCACCGGAGACGATCAGCTGGACCTTGCGATGCATGTCGAGCTCCATCAGCGACTGCACCGCCTGCGGGATGGCGGCCAGGATGGGGATCCCGACGTGCTCGATGAACACCTCCTGAGTGGCGGCGGTGCCGCCCTGCATGCCGTCCAGGACGATGGCGTCGGCGCCGGCCTTGACCGCCAGGGCGACGTCGTAATAGGTGCGGGAGGCTCCCACCTTGATGTAGATGGGGATGCGCCAGTCCGTGATCTCGCGCAGCTCCCCGATCTTGATCTCCAGGTCGTCGGGGCCGGTCCAGTCGGGGTGCCGGCAGGCGCTGCGCTGGTCGATCCCCTTGGGCAGGTCGCGCATCTCGGCCACGCGGTCAGAGATCTTGTGGCCCAGCAACATCCCGCCGCCGCCCGGCTTGGCTCCCTGCCCCACGACGATCTCGATGGCGTCGGCGCGGCGCAGGTCGTCGGGGTTCATCCCGTAGCGGCTGGGCAGGAGCTGGTAGACGAGCTTGGTCGAGTGCTCGCGCTCCTCGGGGGTCATGCCGCCGTCTCCCGTCGTGGTCGAGGTGCCGACCTCGCTGGCGCCCCGGCCCAGCGCCTCCTTGGCCTGGCCCGAGAGCGCGCCGAAGCTCATCCCGGCGATCGTGATGGGAATGTCGAGGTGGATCGGCTCCGAGGCGAAGCGGGTCCCGATGGTGACGTCGGTGGCGCAGCGCTCGCGGTAGCCCTCCAGCGGGTAGCGCGACACGCTGGCGCCGAGGAAGAGGAGGTCGTCGAAGTGCGGGACGCGACGCTTGGCGCCGAAGCCCCGGATGTCGTAGATGCCCTCGCGGGCGGCGCGCTGGATGTCGGCGATGGTGTCGCGGTCGAAGGTGGCCGACTCGCGCAGGCCGGGCGGGCGCGGAGTCCAGTGGCCGCGGCCGGGCCCGTTGGTGGTGGCGGTCATCGTGCGGGGCCCTTAGTAGACACCGAAGTTGTCGACCTTGAAGGTGTAGAGCTGGCGCGCCGACCCGTAGCG
>JBAQGP010000274.1:0-2431 GCA_049287845.1 Solirubrobacteraceae bacterium
GCCGGCGTAGACGACCTCCTCACGGGCAAGGGGCTCGTAGAGCCGCCCCTTGCCGCTGGCGACGATGCGTAGGTCCGCGGCCGTGAGCACCGCGGCCACGCCCGGCAGCCTCCGGGCATCGGCGGCATCGATGGCCGAGATCATCGCGTGGGCCTCGTGGGAGAGCACGAGCCGCGCGTGCAGCAGCCCCGGTACCGGCGTATCCCCGGCGAACTGCGTCTGCCCCCGGACCTTGGGCTCGGAATCACGGCGAGGAGCGGAGACGCCGATGGTGGCCACGAGCCGCAACCTAGCACCGCGCCGCGGCGGGATGGCAGCCTCGCCGGTGCTCTAATTTTTTGGCCGACTTAGTAGTGATTGACACCCGCCAGACAACCGTGTTAGCGTTCACAGGGTCAACGAGGGAGGCGTGTCCGCTACAGGACGACGCGGGCGCGCGTACATATCGAAGGGAGCCGTTATGCAGCACGCGTTCCGCGGCAGCACGAGGGTGCTGGCCTTGCTTTCAGCATGCGCATTGATCGCTGCGGCATTCGCCGCAGGCGCATCGGCGCACCCCGTAGCGAAGCACAAGAGTCATCACCGCCAGGGCCATCACCATGGAAACGGCGGGGTCACGATCGACAACGGCCAGCCCTGGGGCACCGTTCCAGGCCAGGGGCCGGCCAGTCTCTACACGCTGCACAACTCCAACGGGATGACCGTCAAGATCACCAACTTCGGCGGTGTGGTCCAGTCGATCTGGGTTCCGGACAGGCGGGGCCACGCCAAGGACGTCGTGCTCGGCTTCAGCAGCCTGGACGGCTACGTCAACGACTTCCTCCAGGGGCACCTCGGCACGCCGTGGCCGGCCGCGGGCGGGTCCGGTGACACGTACTTCGGGGCCATCATCGGCCGCTATGCCAACCGCATCGCCAACGCGTCGTTTGATCTCAACGGCCTGCACTACACGCTGGACGCCAACAACGGCCAGAACACGCTGCACGGCGGCTTCCTCGGGTGGAACACCGCGGTCTGGTCGGCGGCGACTTCCACCGGCCCGGGCACAGCGTCGCTCGAGCTGACCAACACGTTCAAGAGCGGGGAGGGCTGTGACCCGGCGCAGACCAAGACGCCCTGCAATGGCTTCCCGGCGGATGTCCAGGCGACGGTGCTCTACACCCTGACCCGGGACAACCAGCTGAAGATCACCTATACGGCGATCAACAGCTCTCACACGCTCGACACCGTCATCAACCTCACCAACCACTCGTACTTCAACCTGGGCGGTGAGTCCTCGGGCACGGTCGAGAACCAGCTGCTGCAGATCAACGCCAACCAGTACACGCCGGTTGACGCCAACCTCATCCCGGAGGCCCCGTACTTCGTGAACGTGGCCGGGACGGCGTACGACTTCACGCATCTGCACCGGATTGGCGACAACATCCGCAACACGAACCTGCCGGACGGCTTCGCCGCGCCGGCGGGCCAGCTGAAGCAGCTGCAGATCGCTCACGGCTATGACAACAACTGGGTGCTCGACGGCTCCGGCTACCGCCAGGTGTCCACGGCGCTCGACCCCCGGACGGGGATCGTCCTCAGGACGTTCACCGATCAGCCGGGCGTTCAGTTCTACTCGAGCAACTTCCTCGTGGGAGACCTGATCGGGACGAGCGGGAACACATACCGCCAGACCGACGGGTTCACGCTGGAGACCCAGCACTACCCCGACTCGCCGCACCACATCGGCCAGGCGGGTTGGCCGTCAGTCGTCCTGGCTCATGACGGGACGTTCAACTCGGTCACGTCGTACCAGTTCGGCGTGGCCGGTGGTGACGACCACGGTCATCACCGCCACTAGGCGCCTGTCGTACTAGCGCATCGGCCGGTCCCGCCACCGCGGCGGGGCCGGCCGTCTCGCGCCTGAGCGTCAAGTCACGAGATTCCAACATCTCGGCGGCGCTTGAGAGTAGGTTGCGCGCCAGCGGCGCCTCCCGCGCCGCATCAAGGGACCATGAGCCACCGCCGCGTCATCGGATCGTGCCTCGCCGTCGTGGCGTGCGCAGTTGCGATGCTCGGTGCGCTGACGGCCCCCGCGGGGGCGGCCACGGCCGCCAACCTGTTGCACAACGCCGGCGCCGAGTCCGGTGCGGCCTCGCTGCACGGGTGGGACGCAGTCACCATCCCCGGGTGGAGCGTGGCCGCCGGCCTGCCCACGGTGGTGCGATACGGCGACCACGGGTTCCCCCGGGGGCACGGCCAGCTGTTCGTCGGGGGCGCGGGGGGGACCGCGCGCCTCGTGCAGACCGTGCTCCTGGCGCGACCGGACGGAGGCCCGCTGCGGGCCGGGAGCCCGTACGCTCTCTCCGCGAAGCTGGGTGGCACGACTACGAGCCGGGCCGGCGTGTCGTTGACCTTTCTCTCGGCCGGCGGCCGCGTGCTCGGCCGTCGC
>JBAQGP010000275.1:0-8793 GCA_049287845.1 Solirubrobacteraceae bacterium
AACGTCAAGCGTGCGTGGGCGATGTCACCGCGGGTCAGTCCGTAGCGAGTGCCGCTGGGTGTGGGTCCGTAGAGCACGACGGGGTGATTAGCGAGCTGCCGGCGCCAGCCGCGGCCGCTGTCACAGATGCCCACCCCGGAGCCGAAGGCAAAGCAGTATTGACCGCGGTCACGGAAGGCGATGAGCCGATTCTCGCCGTGGCCGGCGACGACCAGCCCGTGATCGGTCTGCCCGACCAGCCACCGCGGCAGTTGCCCCGCCGACAAGCGCGCTCCGGTCACGTAATGATCGGGCACGCTACCTCCAAAGAATGAGCCGATGGCATCGGCGACCGCCTGGCGGGACCCAGGAACGATCGCGGTGACTATCAGCGCGGCCAAGGCCGCGAATGCGCCCACCGTCCGTGATCGTCGGACGCGTTGACGGGAGGCGCGAGCGCGGCGCATCGCGCCCTGTACGTCGGATGGTTTGGCCTCTAACGCGCGGGCCTCGGCCGCAAGATTGGTAAGCAGCTGCTCCTCATAGCTCATGACGTGTCTCCGATCTGACTGACGACTGACGGGCCACCTCTCACTTGCGGCGGGGGTTGAAGGGCAGCAAGCGCCGGGTGTGCCCTCAGCCGGGCTCGACCGCGCGTCAACAGGGAGCGGACCGTGCCCGGGCGACAACGCATCGCGGCAGCGATCTGCGCATCGTCGAGATCGTGCACGTAGCGCAACGCGATCGCGGTGCGCTCCCGAGTTGAGAGGTCCGCCAGCGCACTTCTCAGCTCGACTGACGCCGACAGCAGCTCGCTGCGGTCAACGCTCCCGTTGCAATGACCCTCGACATGCTCGAGCCCGACGGGCACCTCTCGACGGCGGCGGCGACCCGCTAGGGCGCGACGGATCTCTGACACCGTGATGCGAAACACCCACGCGTCAAAACGCTCAGGGTCTCGCAAGCGGCCCACGCCTCTTAGCATCCGGACAGCGACCTCCTGACTGACGTCACGGCCCGCATCAACGTCGCCCAGGGCCATCGCCGCCGTGCGCAGCGCCTGACCGGCCGCGCGATCCGCCAGCCGCTCCTGGGCAGCCCGATCACCGTCGCGACACGCCAGCACCAACGACAGCAGCGACCCGCCCTGGTTTCCTGACAGTTTCGCAGTCACAACCTATAGACCCTCCACAACCGCGATTTTGCTGCACGCCTTTCAACTCCCTCTGCCTCCACCGGCGGATACTCCCGCAACCTCAACGCCCAACCGTGCGGTGAGCGTTGGGTAGTGAGACCGTCAGACCTCTAACGCCGGGACCCTGGCGAGCGTCCGAAGCGTCCGGAGAGCGATCCCTCGTGAGCACTCATCGGATGTGAAGCTGCGGCTGGTGAGCCGTTCTGTCGCTAACCGGTTGCGGCGGCGTCCAGCCTTACGCCGTACTTGGCTTCGTCAGCGGCAACGACACGGTTGACCTGGTTCTCGATCTGTCGGATCGCCTGCGCGTGTTGGGCCAAGAATCGGACTCGTTGAGCGGCCATGAGCCGGTCCCGCAGTGTCTCCACCGGCCCGAAGCACTTGATCAGCACACGTACGCCGCTGGCGTTGGTCGCCTTGGCCTGCGCGGTCTGGCCTCTGATGTTGAGCGGGGTGAGCATGGCTTCAATCGTCTCGATTTCGCCGCCTACGGTTGATGCCGGGAACCGCGTGGCGCGGCTGCAGGAAGCCGCGCGACGGTTGGAGGCGCGAATCGCTGGCGACGCGCTGACCCTGGAGAAGATGTTCATCCACTCGCTCATCAGCGTGTTCGCTTGGCCGTTGTCGTAGAAGGAATCAGTTGTGCGAGCTGAGGTCTCGCATCTTGTGAGCGCCGCCGCGTACGCCTTGCGCTTCGTTGGAGACAGGGACTTTGCGGGGTCGGTCGGCGCACGCAGCGTGGTTACACCGACGTTCGACGTGCTCTTGATCACCGGCATGTTCGGAAAATCCACGCTGCCGAACTCTTGTGAGGGCTCCGCGTCGATGGGCGGTCCGGGGAGGCCGTCCGCCGTCAAGCAGCTTATCTCGGCTTTCGTACGTACCGTTATGGCGAAGTCGCGCAGTCGGCCCCCAGCCGCCCAGTCGGCACCGTTCCTGGGAAGCAGATAGTCCAAGAAGTAGCTAGCGGGACTCGTCGTTGCGTTTGTCTGGTGCGATCCGGGGCGAGGTGGATGGTCAGCTGGCGGGGCCAGGAGACCCCGTGGGAGAGAGCTCGGGCCGGGGGAACTGTGGTCGCCGCCGACGGTGATCGCCACGGTCGCCACTGCGATCACCACGATCGCGGACAGCGCCACAGGCAGTGCCCGGATGACCCGCCGAGCGTGCCGGGGTCTGGCGCTCGACCGTTCGGGGGCCAGCGACAGCTCGTCATCCAGTCGGCGCAGGACCGCCTCGATCGGCAGCGCCGGCATCGGGTCAGGCACCGGGTTCTCACGCCACAGCTGCTCTAGTGCGTCATCGCCCATCACAAACCTCCATAGCCGGCGGATCGCCAGCTCGTCGCTCGATCGCTCTCTGGGCCACCAGTGCCCGCTCAAGCCGTCGCCGCGCCCGATGGAGACGCACCGAGAACGCGGTCGTCCCAATCCCCAGCACGCTCGCCGCCTGGGTGCGATCTAATCCGTCCCAGGCGACCAGCAGCAGCAGCTCCTGGTCGCGCTGGCTCAACGAGCCCAACGCAACCAAGACGTCTGACTCACCGCCAGATGAATCCGGACCCTGTTCGATCCCGGTGACGGCGCGGACCGTCAGACGCTCGCGCAGCGCCAGTCGCCGGGCTTCTCCTCGGCGCTGGTTGGCCAACACGCCACGGGCGATCCCCAACAACCATGACAGCTCGTCAGGCGGCGCCTGTTCGAGTCGACGCCATGCGATCACGAACACTTCGGACACCACGTCATCCGCGGCTGCGGAGGCCACGCGCCGGTGAACGAACGCGCGCACCGCTCCGCAGTGCGCTCGATACAGCGCCTCGAATCGAGTCCGTGATCCCACTACCACACTAGGAGTCCGGCACGAGCCCGGAAATTACATGTCGCATCGCACTTTCGCTCGCCTACACAGAAGGTCGGACACTCCCCATATCAGCACCCCGGGAGTTTCGTTTGGCCTTGGGCTGTGAGACGCCGAAGCGGGCTGGGTTGGGGTCTCGGCATGGTGTTAGGAGTTCAGCGTTGCCGGTGTCAGCTGTTCGCGGAGAAGCTGACCAAAGCGATCCGCGCGGCCGTCGACAAACCGACGGCATACGCGTAGACCCTCCGGGTAGCAGGACTCAACCGGTGGCCAATCCCGTTGGCAGAGGCTCTCGACCACACGGTCGACGTAGCCGTCGTCCTCCAGCAGCCACCGCCGGGCGTAGACGCGCGCCCCGGCCCGGTCGATCTGACCTTCGTCGAGCATCAGAGCAAGGTTGGCCCGGACCGCGAACAGCAGCTCCTTGGCCCGTCTCACCGCCGCCGACCCAGCCGTGTCGTAGACGATCCCAAGGGGGCGCAGACATCGAGCGCCGACCTCCTCGATCTCCTCACCAAGAAGGATCTCGGGCGCCATCATCGCGATCCCCTCCGCCATCAGCGCCTGAGGGGTCGGGTAGAGCCACACCGACAGCTCGGTCCGGTTCTGGCCGCGGACGAGCGCGACGTCCTTGCACACGTGCTCGGTGTGGTGTCCCGGGTAGGCCTCGTGGGCGACCAGCTCCACCATCCGCCAAGCCGCGATCGGCAGCTCGTCGTTGATCTGGATGAGACTGCGCAGCCCGCCCTGGTACTGCGCGTAGCCCGCCCACGGCTGTCCCCGCGCGATCTCAAGCGTGACGGCCTCATCGTCTGGCAGGCTCCACCGCTCATGACTGCGATGGCGCAACTCACCAGCGAGCGCCTCCAGCCCCGCGAACAGCCGCTCGCCCCGCACCTGCTGACTGGCCATCCAGGCGCCAAACCGCTCGCGGGGCGACCCCCGCCCGGGCAGCCCCCGGACAATCAGCTCATGGGCCTGCTCAAACTGCGACTCGTCGGCCTCGACCGCCTCCACGCCATGACAGCGCCGCACCAGCTCGCGATAGCTCAGCGCCCTCCCCCCCAGCCACTCACACGCGGCCTCGACCCCCCGCAGCTGCCCGTCAAGCCACGCCACCCGGTCCCCTTCGAGCCCGAGCCGGGTGACGTCCGCTCGCAGGTCAGCCGCCCGCTCGGCCAGCTCCGACGCAGTCAAAGGCACCTCGGCGTCGACTCGCGCGGCGAGCTCTGCAGAACCCACGTAGCTGTCCACCAACGACGGCGCCAGCCGACCAAACCGCAGAATCAGCTCGAGATACCGCGCTCCCACGTCCATCACAAACATCATCACACCCTCGCACCCCACCCTGCCAGGTAGCCAGATCGCCCAGTCGAGGCCTCGCGCTAGGGGTTGGTTACTGAGATGCTGGCGAGGGGGTCTAGGCTCGATGTATGAGTCCGCCGGAGCCCATGCTGAGTTGCTCGGCGCGTCGGTGGCCAGAGGGCGTGTGGATGCTGGAGCCCAAGTGGGACGGGTTCCGGTTGAACTCGTCCTTATTGCGTCTGCTGCTGCATCGCGCGGCACCGCGTTGTCCGCGAGCAGCAGCGGCAGGCTCGGGCGAGGCTGGCGGCGAACTTCCTTCGGAGACACCAGGGCTCTGCCTTAAGGCAAGGGCCTGCGCCGCCACCGGTGCCAGGACCGGCGTGCCTGAGCGGGTCTCGTGGCCGTGTGAGTGATAGGCAGGATTTGGCCGGTTTGTCGCGTATGCTGAAGGTGTGGTAGGGACCGCAGCCCAGGTTGAAAAGCGCCTGCGTGTTGAGCGCGATGAGCTGGTGGGAGCGCTCGGCGAAGCCGGGATGGCGGGGGTGAGCTTTGTGGCGTGTCAGGCTCGCGCCAGTGGGCTGGGGGTAATGGAGCTGGTCACGTTGGCTCGCGCCGCCCAGGGTGATGGGGTCGCGCCGGGGGTGATCGGCCGGTCGTCGGGGTTGCGGTCGAGCACGATGACGATGCTGTCTGACCGTTTGGAGCAGAAGGGGCTGGTCGCCCGGGTGGCGCATCCCAGCGACGGGCGGCTGGTGCTGCTGCGGGCCACGGCGCGGGGGCGCAGGTTGCTCGCGCGCGTGCAGGAGCCGCTGGTCGCGTCGCTGGCCGAGCTGGTGGGGAGCGCGACGGCGGACGAGCGTGACTTTCTCACGGGGTTTGTCGAGCAGCTGACGGCGCTGCTGGCTGGCTCAGAGAGCCCGGCGGCGCGGCCCGGCCGCGCTCGGGGGCGCTCCTCGACGGCTGCTTGCGGCTAACAGGACAGGCCAGACGCCCGGGTTGTCCACCCTACGGCCAGCGTCTTCGCTGCGTTGTGCCGTGTAAAGCTGCGCAGTTGCGGCGCGACCGCTGCAAATCGCTCAACTATTGAGCGACCATCCAGGGACGGGGCTTTAACTGCGGCAAAGGGGATAGGTCATGGGCATCTTGCGGGGATGGCGTGCGCGTGTGCGGCGTTTGTGGCTGGCTGGCGGGATCGCGGTCATGGCCTTGGCGCTTCCGACGGTCACCCTCGCTGGCGGCGGGAGTTCGGCCAGGCACCCGGGTGCACTGCGCACGGTTTCAGTGGCGCGGGTGCCGGGCGGCAAGATCGTTTCGCGCCGTGCTCGGTTGTTTGTGCCGGTGTCGGCGCAGGCGAGTGCCGCGCCGGCCGGGGCTGGCGTGGGCGTGGGGCGCGAGATCCCGGGGTTGCGCACGACCACCTCTGACACGTTTGCCGTGGGCCGCGGCCAGCTGCTGACCCGGGTGTTCCCGTTCGCGGTCAACTACCGCACCCCGGGCGGCCGGCTGGCGGCGATTGATGACCGGTTGATCGCCGATCGCCACGGCGGCTATCGCAACAGGGCCAACAGCTTTGGCGTGGATGTTCCGGGGTCGCTCGGCGCGGGGCCGGTGCGGTTCTCGACCGGCCGGGCGTGGTTGGCGTTCTCCCTTGAGGGTGGGCGCGGCGCCGGACGGGTGTCCGGTGACAGCGAGCGGTTCGCGCGAGCCATGCCCGGCGTCGCAGTCGCCTATACCGTCGGCACGACGGGCCTGACCGAGCAGGTGACGCTGAGCGGCCGCTCGGCGCCGACGTCGTTGCGCTACATGCTGCGGGCCAGCCACGGCCTGGCTCCCCGGACCCTCAAGGGTGGGGCGACCGCGTTCGTGGACTCGGCGGGCCGGCGGGTGTTCGTGCTGCCGGCGGAGCTGATGTGGTCAAGCCGACGCCCAGAGGTGCGCGAAGTGGTGGCCGGCTCGCTGCGTGCGGTGCGCGGCGGATGGCGGCTGACGCTGACCCCCGCCCCCTCGTTCGTCTCGCGCGTCTTGCGCTCCGGCGCGAGCGTGGTGATCGACCCCAGCGTGTTTCCCGGGACGGTGACGCCGCCGCCATCAGATGGCGATTGTGAGCTTGACGCACAGACCCCGACCACTGCCAACTGCGGCAACACGATCGACTCCGTGGATAACAACGGCGCCGATGTCGATCACATCGCCTGGCACTACAACGTGGCCGGCAGCGTGCCGCGCAACGCCGAGGTGCTCAGCGCCGATCTCGGCGCGACCGTCGCTTCTAACGACAACACGACCAGTCAGCAGGTCGGGCTGTATCAGGTCACGCAGAATTGGACGCAGAGCGCCACCTGGAACACCTATGACGGCACTCACGCGTGGGCGACCGCAGGCGGGGATACTGCTTCGAGCCCCTCCGACACGACGTCGATCGCGCCGTCAGACACGGCGGCCGCCTGGCATCCACGGGCGCTGGTGCAGGGCTGGGTCGACGGCACGATCGCTAATGATGGCCTGATACTTGAGGCGATGGGATCCTCGCTGCAGGCCGACCTGTCGTTTTACTCAAACGCCACCAGCAACGGCAGCCGGGCGCCGTCGCTGAGTATTCGCTATGAGCCGCGCCTAGGCGCCTATCGCGGCTACACGCTCGATTCCCAGACGCTGACCGACCGATCGAGCCTCGGCGTCAACGTGGCTGACGGCAATCTGCTGATCTCCAATCAGGACCTGCAGGTCGCGGGGACCGCCGGGGATGATCTGGTAATGGGGCGCTACTACAACAATCTGGACTCGATCCAGGGCGCGTTCGGTCGCGGCTGGACGATGACCCCGGGCGCCGACACGGCGCTGGACATCGCCGCCAACGGTCTGTCTGTCTTCTACCGCGCCGATAGCGGCGCGGTCAAGACGTTCGCCTGGAACGGGTCGGCGTGGACGGCCCCGGCCGGCCTTGATGCCGTCTTGACCCAGACGAGCTCGACGACGTGGACGCTGCACTTCAACAACAGCGGGGTCACGCAGCATTTCACCGGCCCGGGCGGCAATAACACCGCGGCATTGCTGACCTCGGTAGTGGACCGCAACAACAACACGATCAGCTACGCCTACAACGCCTCAAACCAGCTGCAGACGATCACCGACACCCAAGGCCGACAGACGACGGTGCAGTACAACGCGGCGGGCTACGTGTCGCAGATCACCGACTCCTCCGGACGGGTCTACAAGTACTTCCAAGACGCAAACGGGAACCTGACCAGCTATGTGGACCCGGCCAACCACACGACCGTCTACGGCTATGACAGCCACGGGGATCTGACCCAGATCACCACGCCGGCGGGGAGCATCACCAAGTTCGGCTACGCCAACGCGGGCTCGGGCGACTACCGGGTCACGTCGGTGACGCGGCTGGTCAAGCCGACTGACCTGACCGGCCCGACGCGCTCGTACACCTACTACACCGGCGGCTCGCCCTGCACCTCGAGCGACGAGGGCCGCACCGTCGAGAGCAACGAGCGCGGCTACGCCACCACTTACTGCTATGCCCCCAGCGGTGACGTGACCCAGACCGCCGACCCCGACGGACACGCTCACGCCACCAGCTTCACCGCCGACGCCAACGTCGCGACGCTCACCAACCCGATGGGCGGAACGCTGACCTTGGGGTATCAGAACTCCGGGACGACCAGCGAGCGGCTGACCAGCATCCAGCAGGGCACCAGCGGGCCAAAGACCACGCTGGTCTACAACGATCCCAACAACGCCTATTCGCCCAGCCAGGTCACCGACCCTGAGAACCGGTCAGTCAGCTACGCCTACGACACGCCAGGCAACGCGCACACGATCACCGATCAGCTCACATCGCAAAACCAGGTCACGCTGGACCACAACCTCGACGGGACCATCGCTGACTCGATCGACGCCCGCGCCAACAAGACGACGTATCACTACACCGCCGGGAATCTGACCGAGATCGACCCGCCCGACCTCACGCACCTGGGCAAGACCACGATCAGCTACGACTCTCTCAGCCGGCCGGTGAAGATCATCGACGGCAAGGGCCAGGAGCGCGACATCGCCTACGACGTGTTTGACCGCGCGACCAGCGTGACCTACAAGGACGCGGGCGGCGCAGTCGTTTCCACGATCACCTACACCTACGACAACGACGGGAACCTGACCAAGCGCGCCCAAGGTGCCCCGGCCACCGCCTACGTCGGCAAGATCGCCTCCGCGACTGGGCCGTCCGGCGGCACCACCGCCACGCTCGCGGTCGGCGCCAACGGGGTCAAGGCCGGCGACGCGATCATCCTGACGGTGCACACCTCAAACGCCACCGCCGCGCCGAGCGCGACCGACAGCGCGGGCAACACCTACCACATCGACAAGGGCCCGATTCTCGACACCGGCGGGGATGCCACCACGATCCTGTCCGCGCAGAACGTCACGGCGCTGAGCAGCGGGCAGCACAT
>JBAQGP010000276.1:0-3479 GCA_049287845.1 Solirubrobacteraceae bacterium
CCATAGTTCCCCTATTTTGCACGTCTCAAAGCTCGCAACCATCAGCCTCGGTCTCGGTCCCAAAGTCAAAGTCGGACCAATCCCAGGCGGCCCTAGCCTCGAGGGCGGCATCGTCGAAATGAAGGCAACGATCATTACGTCCGTCGATCCAGAGGTCAACCTCTCGGTAATGACGCCCTGGGCCCAGAATGCGGATGACAACCTGCGCGAGTATCTACACGAACTTGCCGCCGACTCGACCGAGGAAGGCGAGGATTCCGGTCAACTTGAGGAGGAGTTAATTGCCTACCTAACGCCGAACCTCCCAGAGCAGGCACCCGGTGGCTGGCAGTTTACGCTGCCAACGTCTCAGCTCAGTCTCCGGGACGGAGAGCGAGCAGAGGTCTCCGTGCAGCTCCGAGCACCGACCCCGGGCTCAGCAGCATTCGCCATTCAGGTGACAGAGCAGGGGCGGGCGGAGCCGAACTCAGTTGTCTCGGATGTCGTCATCATCGAGGTGCCGGAAGACCCAGCGAACGCGTCGCTGTTGTATGCATCCGACGACAGCGGAGCCGAGCCGAGCCTTCAGGGTGACTTGGGCGAGCTTGTGTCGTGGGGTAAGGCGGCCGCTCGGCGCTTCATTCCCCCGTTCAGGTAATCCGAGACGGCGCCGAACTCGCATCAAGTGTTCGATTACGTTCAATCGCTCCCGGCCGCCGAAACGCCCCGCGCATGGCCGCCTCGTGCTACCGGCGCAGCGAGCCAATGCTCAGTTGGTTGAGGACAGAGCAGGGACAAGACTGACCCACGAACCCGGGCCTCTTCGCGAACTCCTCGACGCACGCTCGCGGCCATCCAACCTCGAGTAGCCGTTGGTTCGGCTTCGCACGATCGGTTTCATGATCGCGCTGGCGCGCTTCTCACGACCCCTTCGGGGACACTCCAATCGCTGCAACGTCGACCGTCGCCTAATCTGTTCCACGTCCCGGAACTGAGGCTGCTGGGTCGGCTCTGCATAGGCAATCGGGACGTTCTGCCCGGCTCGTTGAACGCCCTGCTTACCGGCGACGACCAGGTCGGGCGATCCAGGCGCAGCTGACGCGTCCGCGCGTCGCAATCCAAGCGTCCGCAGTCGCCCCGCCAGCGCCAGGAAAGCAGTTGTGGAGTCGGCCGCAGCGTTAGCTGTCCGTAGCTTCGGCGGGCGGCCCCAGGACGCTCTGGGGAAGAGCAGCGTCCGAAGATGAGGCTTGCGGAGGAGGCCAGCAACATGGCCGATGACGGCAATAGCAACCGCTTGGATGGTCTAGTAGACCGGGTCATCTGCGCCGGCCTTCGCGCTGCATCCGCCGTACGTCTGCCCGGACTTCGCGAGGGCAGAGACCGGCTGGTGGCATAGCCCGCGCCTCGGTAACGCTTCCGGGGCGGATCTCGAGCCGCGAACGTGACGGTGGCAAGGGTCGACGTGGCTCATGACGCTGGGTAGGCTTCGCCAGAACGGCGTTGACCTCAGGCGCCGTTCCAATCCGAAGGGAGTCCGTATGGGCAAGTCCACTTGGATGCTCAGAGTTGCGGCGGGTTCGCTGGTAGCGATGGTTCTGGGCGCGACCGTCGCCAGTTCTGTGGGGGCGAAGAGCGCCGGCAGGGCAGACAGCGGTGTCGTCTACCTCGCCGTCACGCATACCGTCGGCGACAAGCAGTTTGCCGCTGGGAACAGCCAGGACAAGCTCTTTGGGACCGGCTCGGTCACGTACGTGAATATCGCCAAGTCGACTCCCAGCGGCACGATCAACGTCACGACCAAGCCGGTCGTCCTGTACTACAAGACTGGGACGATGACAGGCACGGCGACGTCAAAGCTCACCGTGGGACAAAACGGTGCCGCAACGATCACCGACGGGAAGCTCACGGCCGCGAAGGGCACCGGAGGGCAGAAAGGTCATTCGGTGAGCGTCACGTTCACCGGTGTGGGAAGCATTACCACCCAGACCTACAAGATCACCTACAAGGGCACGTACCGATAGCTGGCCCGCTCGACGCTCCCCACCAACGGGGATCGCAGTTCGGCGCAGGTGAACGCGGGCCGCGACGCTGGCGGTCCCAAATCGGGCCGGATGAGCTACGTCCAGAAGTGAGTTCTGCATAGGCGCGGCGGCCCGTACAGAGGCGCCCGCCGCGCCCTGGATTTCAGTGAGAACCTGGGTGGGCGTTGCGTTGTTGGCGCGCGTGGTGGATTGTCCTTGACGGCTTCGGGCTGACTCTCCCTGGTTTGGTCGCCGGTGTGGCTGACCTTCGCCGATGGTGTCGCCCGTTGCCGTCAAGGACGTCCGGCGTGACTTGATAGGAGCTTGGCAGAGCCCCAACTGAATAGTGTCCGCCGGAGTCCGCTTCATCGGGTCATGCGACGAAGGGACGGACGTGATGGTGACGATCGGGGTCGATCCGCACAAGCAGACGCACTCGGGGGCGGCGGTCGACCCCCTCGGGGTGCAGGTCGCGCAGCGCAGCGTCGCGGCGCGGCGCGGCGTGATGGGTTTGGTCAGCTGTTGGAGTGGGCGCGTGCGCTTGACCAGGAGCGGGTGTGGGTGATCGAGGATGTCCGGCATGTGTCGGGCGGGCTGGAGCGGTTCTTGATTGATCGCGGCGAGACGGTGGTCAGGCTGCCGCCGCGGTTGATGGCCGACGCGCGCCAGGGGGTCCGCGAACGCGGGAAGTCTGATCCAATCGATGCGCTGGCGATCGCTCGCGCCGCGCTGAGAGAGGGAGTCGACACGCTGCCGACCGCCCGACTCACCGGACCCGAGCTCGAGATCCGGCTGTTGGCGTTGCATCGCGAACGACTGGTGGACACCCGCACCCGGCTGATCAACGAGCTGCGCTGGCAGCTGCATGATCTCTGGCCCGAGTGGGAGATCCCCAAGCGCGTCCTGATCGGCGCGGCCTGGCAGACCAAGATCGCGCAACGCCTACGCCGAGCCCCCACCACCGTGCAGGTGCAGATCGCGCGCGACATGATCCGCCGCGTCCGGGAACTGACCCGCGCGATCACCCAGCTCTATGCGCAGCTGGCCGGCCTCGTCGAGCAGGTCGCGCCGCAGCTACTGGCCGAGACGGGCCTGGGCGTCCTGATCGCGGCCAAACTGATCGGCGAGATCGCCGGGATCGACCGGTTCACCAGCGACGCGCAACTCGCGCGCATCGCCGGGTGCGCCCCCATCCCCGTCGCCTCCGGACGCACCGACCGCCACCGCCTTGACCCCGGCGGCAACCGCCAACTCAACCACGCCTTCCACATGCTCGCGCTGACCAAGATCCTCAACGACCCGCGGACCGCGATCTACCTCGCCAAGCAACGCCGCAACGGCAAAAGCAACCGCGAGGCGATCCGCAGCCTCAAACGCCACCTCGTCCGCCGCGTCTACCACCTGCTGCGCGACCCCAGCAGCGTCCCGATCACCGTCTGCTTGACATAGGAGGCTTCCGCGCAACGCGGGCCTGCGGGC
>JBAQGP010000277.1:0-3004 GCA_049287845.1 Solirubrobacteraceae bacterium
AATTCTGAGGCCACAGCAACGAGGCCTCGTAAAAATCCTTCAGCTGGCTCGGCGGTGTCACCTTCTCACAGAAGGAGTACGCCCCATAGGTCTGATACTCGTTTCCGCCCGGCCACGGAGACACATCGGCTCCTACCGGAGCGCCGTTCGCGTCGTCGTGCAGATAGAAGTCCAACACGCCGTCATGGACCGAGAGGACAGTGGACGGCTGATAGGCGGTCACAGTGGGCGCGGTGTAGGACGATGGCCAACCATCGGGATAGGCACTCCACCCCATCCCGTGATCGCCCGTGTAGATCGGCGTGAGGTAGCTCGCGTTGGGTACAGACCCTTGGGCGAACGAGCCGACCGGCGCGTCCTTGGTAAAGGTGTCCTCACCCGCCACCGTATAGGTCTGGCCCGGCAGCTGCAGGGTGTCTCCCGGGACCGGCGTCGAGCACGGGCTGGCCTTCGATGGTGGCGCAGGGGGCGGGCTCGTCGTGGTCGTCGACGTACTCGTCGTGGTCGTCGTGCCAGCCGGCGCCGTCACGGGATTGCCCGACGCGCCGGGGATCGGCTGCGGCGTGGTGGTGGGCGCCTTCCTCTTGCGCACCTTCACACACCTCTGCACGCGCATGTAGACGATCTTGTGGTGGCGACGACCGAGACGGCCGTGCCTGCGCTCGGGCACCCGCACGCTCCGGCGCACGTATCCCGGGCCGCACTTAGGCGCAGCCTGACTCGGCCGAGCCTGGGAGCCGCCTGCGAGCGCGAGCCCACCGGCGACCGTCAGCACGAACACCAGCCACGCTCGTCTCATCTAGTCCATGTCCGATCGACGGTGAGGATGACGACGCGTTCGATCACGCCGCCAGCTCAGCCTTGTCATCCGACACGGGTCCGTACGTCGGTACGCCGCCACGGTCACCCTCTTGGCACTTCCTGATCGATTAGCCGCCGCCCCCCCGGCTGATAGCCATCGTAATCCCGACACGCCCTCGCAGCAACCGTGACGCAGCCGACCGTGTGCGGCGATGGGGCGCGTGCCGCACGACCCGCTCAGCGGCGCGTCAGCGTGAGCGTGAGCGGACCGTCGTGTCGGCGATGTTCGTTCGTTGTCGCACCGCCGCTGCCGTGATGCCAGCGGTGGCGAGCTCTCGGCACTGCGGATCGCCGCTGCGCGTACCGCAGTCGCACGGACCGGGCGTCGTCGTAGGGCCGCCGCCACCCGGGTGAGATCACCAGAGACCCGAAGCTCGTGGTGGCCCACGAGCGGGCCATGGCACTCGTCATGACGTTCGCGGTCGCGCGCACGGTGGCCCAGGTCATCCACAACTTCCAGTTCACCCAGGTCTACGCCGACGATTTCTTCAACCGTGTCCTATGTCCCGAGGAGGGGTTCGTCGAGATTCGTCACGCTCACCGAGGCCGACTTCGTTGAGCTGAAGCAGGATCTCGGTGCGGTGATGGTCCGATATTGGGGCAAGCTGGAGACCGGTGGGTCGATGGATACGATCGAGGTCACCGTCCACGAGCAGGTCCGAGACACGTTGCGTCTCGTCAAGATCAGAAACGCGCACTGAGCCTGCGGCGCCTCCCCCATGTTGCCTGGTCCGGCCGGTCCGCGAGTTCGCCATCGAAGGCCGCGCCCCGCCTCGGGCCGGCGCGATCGCACACCGCGCAGGCGTGAACGTCGATCAGGCGCGTCGCGATCTGATCTCACTGAGCCGCGCCGGCCAGGTCGCGGTCGCCCTCGAGGTCATGTGCCCATCGGATGGCCGTACGGTGGCCTCCGTCAAGGCCTCGATCAAATTCCGCGACCTATCAACACGATGACTGCAGCGATGGCCAGGAGTTCGACGTCACGCCCGAACTGGTCTGGGTCCCCTCCACGCTCACAGGAGACTTCGTCAGCGAGGTCCGCCAGGACAAGGAGCAGGGCCAAGCAGATCCTGCTCCGAGGCGCGCCCAGGAAAAACCCGGAGCCCGGCGTCGCCGGCGCCCGGGGCCAATGATCTGCTCGCAATATCTGAGCGGCAAGGAGCCGCTCATCGTCTTCGTTCAGCACGGCGCTATGCACGTTCCGGAGACGTGGTTATCGCCCAGAGCAGGGCGCGCAAGATGCCGTACGGAGCCTTCGGCATGCCTAAGTAACGCCACGTGCGTATCTGGATCAGAAGGCTCCGAGGGTCACCCTGCTTGTCGGCGCGTTACGCCTGTTGGGGCCACGTCGAGTTCGTGACTGCTTTCGCTCGAGAGCGGCAGTCTCGGCGAGGGTGCCGCCTCGGCTACGAACCAGGAGTGCTGGAGAGGGAGCGATGGGGCAGCGGGCGTCGGTCACGGCGCTCAGTCGTCGCTGATAGCCCCGCCAGCCTCGTGGTCCCGCGCATGTTCGCCGCCTCGCGCCGCTCCATCCGGCGGGGTGGGGGCCGCCCGTTTGTCTCGGTCGAGCCGGGGTAGCACGTCGCCGACTCATCCATCCCTCCCGAAGGATCTTCATGCGCACACGCCTCACCGCCGTCATCACCCTCCTGGTGGCGGTCATGGCGATCGGGTTCGCCGCGGCCTCCCCGGCCGCCGCGAGCACGCCAAAGTCCCATCTGCACGTCGTCGTCCAGGTCAACCGCTTTGTCGTCACCCCGCACGGCAACGTCGCCCACGGCACTGTGACGGCCAACCTGACCGATCAGGCGGGCCACAGGACGGTCATCAAGGCGCCGCTGGCGCTCTCAGCATCCGGCGGGGGTGCTTGCCAGGTACTCAACCTTGATCTCAAGCAGCTCAATCTTATTCTGCTCGGGCTCAACGTCCACCTCGACGAGGTGCACCTTGTCGTCACCGGGCAGGCCAGGGGTGGCGTCCTGGGATCGTTGTTCTGCAAGCTCGCGCACGCTAAGGCCACCGCGGCTCGGGTTGCCGTCGCGCACACGATGAACACGTCATTGCGCCACCACCCCCTGCAGCCGCTTGGGTTCACGGTGGCACTCAAGCCCGTAGCGACCCAGGCGGCGGCAGCCACGTGCCC
>JBAQGP010000278.1:0-2224 GCA_049287845.1 Solirubrobacteraceae bacterium
GCCTCGCGGTCGGGTCGGGCTCCTCGGGGTCACCCGCGCCGGCGCACAAAGCGGCGGCGGTGCCCAACGGCTACTTCCGGCGCATCAGCACGCTCGCCAGCGGCGGCTCGGGCTCGTTCGTGGTGGATGAGCAGCGTGCGGAGAGCCAGGCGGTCACCCGCACGCTCTCCTCAACGCCGTTCGTCCGGTCCGCGGGCTCCCAGCACAAGGAGGTGGCGCTCACCTTCGACGATGGCCCGGGCCCCTATACGCCGGACATCCTGCGCATCCTCGTTCGCGAGCACGTGCCGGCGACCTTCTTCGAGGTCGGGATCGAGGAGCGCTATTTCTCGGCCGCCACGGCTGAGATCGTGGCTCGCGGCTACCCCATCGGCGACCACACCGAATCCCATGCGCCGATGTCCCAGCTCAAGCGCAGGGCCCAGCTGGCGCAGCTCATTCAGGACTCCACCGCGATCGGCAACTACGGCGCGCCGTTCCCGCGGCTGTTCCGGCCGCCCTATGGGCTGTGGAACGACACGACGCTCTCCCTGCTGCGCAAGTACAAGATGCTGATGGTGCTCTGGTCAGTCGACACCGATGACTACGAGAGGCCGGGGGTCGATGTCATCGTGCAGCGGGCACTGGCGGGGCTGCGGCCGGGGGCGATCATCCTCCTGCACGACGCGGGCGGGGACCGGTCGCAGACCGTGGCCGCGGTGCCGCTCATCGTCAAGGCCATACGGAAGCGCGGCTACAAGCTCGTGACCGTCCCGCGGCTGTTGCTCGACAATCCCGCGCCCAAGGATCAGGACGTGGCCGGGCTGGTGGGGGCCGGGGGGTAGGTCAGCGGCGCTGGTAGGCGACGCGATTCCAGCTCGGCTCGGGCGCGAGCTCGATCGGCTCGCCGCCACGATCGGGCTGGACGTAGAGGAAGGCGGAGCTGTCGTCATCAAAGGTGATGTCCAGCTCTCCCTCCTTGACCCGCTGGTCCAGCCAAGCGCCCCGGAAGATCAGCCGCCGCAGCCAGTGCACCAGCGAGCGCTCGGAGGGCCCGACCAACTCGGCCCAGCACTCGTTGACGTGCTCGCCCAACGCCGACGCGGGATCGGTCACCTCGCCGTTGACGACGAGGTTGATGAGGTCCTCGGCCTCGTCCTCCTCGACGGCTCCGCTGATGAAGCCGAGCTTGCGCGCCGACTGCTCGCACCGCTCGCGGAAGTCGCGCTCGTTGAAGGTGAAGCGCAGTTCGCCGTACTCGAGCACGAAGTCGTCGCCCGAGCTGTAGTTGCCGCGTCGGTACATCGCGTCGGCATCATATGTGCGAATCCTGCTCTCCCGGGACCCCTGAATTAGATGTTGCAGCGGCAGGGGGGTGCAAGTGGGCCGGCTCGAGGCTCTTATCTATATGGAGCCAGATCCACCGACAGTCCTGATCGTAGAGGACCACTGCGCCACGCGCCGCTTCCTCGCCGACAACCTGGCCGCCGACGGCTATGAGCCGATTGAGGCCGGCACGGCCGCCGAGGGTCTGCGCCTGATCGCCGCGGGCCCGCCCGCGCTCGCGGTAATCGACCTGGGGCTGCCCGATCGCGACGGGCTCGATCTCCTCACCGAGGTTCGCTCCTCCGCCCGCCGCGGGGGCGGCCTGGACTCCCAGCTGCCGGTCCTCATCCTCAGCGGCCGCGGTGGCGAGCTGGATCGCATCCGCGGGTTCGAGCGCGGGACCGACGACTATCTGGTCAAGCCGTTCAGCTACACCGAGCTCCGCAGCCGGTGCGATGCCCTCCTGCGGCGCGCCCGGGCGCGGCCGCGGCTGGGCCGGCTGCGCGTCGGCGCTCTTGAGCTCGACCCGATGTCCCGTGCTGCGTGGGTCGACGGGGCGGTCGTGCGCCTCACCAACAAGGAGTTCGCCCTGGCGCTGTTCCTGGCCACCGAGCCGATGCGAGTCTTCACGCGAGCGGAACTGCTGTCGGAGGTGTGGGGCTTTCAGAGCGTGGGAGCGACGCGCACGCTGGACTCGCACGCCTCTCGGCTGCGGCGCAAGCTGAGCGTCGGGGACCGGCGCTTCGTGGTCAACGTGTGGGGCATCGGCTACCGGCTGCTCGACGGGAGCTCGACGTGGTGAGCACCGCGGTGTCGGTGGCCGGCTGGGCGACCGCCGGTCTCGTCGGCGCCCTCGCGGTGAGCGTGGTGCGCGCCCACGGGGCCCGGATGGAGGCCATCGCGCGGGCGTGTCACTAGC
>JBAQGP010000279.1:0-8246 GCA_049287845.1 Solirubrobacteraceae bacterium
CCCTCCATCCGCTCATGACCGTCATCGCCGGGTCGCCGCCGACGACGTTCGCCGGCGTCGGCGCCGCCGTGGCGGGGAGCAGCCCGGCAATGCTGGATCTGGCCCGGGCACTCGCTCAGCGGCTGGGGATGCGCTCCATCGAGATCGCGTCCGGCGACCGCGCCGCCTACCACGCCGCCGCCTCGATCGCGTCGAACTTCCTCGTCACCCTGGAGGCTGCCGCCGAGCGGATGGCCTCCACGGTGGGGATGGATCGCGAGGACCTGCTGCCGCTGGTCCGAGCGACGGTCGAGAACTGGTCCCGGCTGGGCGCCGAGCGTGCGCTGACGGGTCCTGTCGCCCGTGGAGACGAGCGAACCGTGGCGGCCCAGCGCCGGGCCATCGCCGAGCGCGCCCCCGAGCTGCTCGCCCTCTTCGACACCATGGCCGACGCCACGCGCGCCCTCGCCACCGCCGGAGCGCTGGCCCGGTGAGGACCGTCCGAACCGTGCCGGAGCTGCGCCGGCATCTCGCCGACGCCCGGCGCAGTGCGCGCACGATCGGGCTGGTCCCGACGATGGGCGCCTTCCACGAGGGCCACCTGTCGCTGATGCGCCGGGCCCGGGAGGCCTGCGACGTCGTGGTCGTCTCCCTCTTCGTCAACCCGGCGCAGTTCAACGACGCGGCCGACCTGGAGGTCTATCCCCGCGACGAGGCGCGCGACGCCGGCCTGGCCGCGAGCCAGGGCGTCGACTACCTGTTCGTCCCCGATGTCACCGACGTCTATCCCGACGGCTTCGCCACGTCGGTGGCGGTGCGCGGACTCACCGACGGGCTGGAGGGCGCGCACCGCGGCCACCGGCACTTCGACGGCGTGACCACGGTGGTCAGCAAGCTGCTGAACATGGTGGGACCGGACGTCGCCTACTTCGGCCAGAAGGACGCTCAGCAGGGGGCGGTCGTGCGGCGTCTGGTCCGCGACCTCAACGTCCCGGCACGGATCGAGATCTGCCCCACCATCCGCGCTGACGACGGCCTGGCGCTGTCGAGCCGCAATGTGCTGCTGTCGGCCGATGAGCGCGCCCAGGCGACTGGCCTGTACCGCGCGCTGCGGGCCGTCCACGCCGCGGTGGCGGCCGGAGAGCGTGATCCGGAGGCGGCCGCGGCGGCCGGCCATCAGGAGCTGGCCGTAGCGCGGATCGAGCCTGAGTACCTGGCGATCGTCGCGGCCGACACGATGGAGCCCGTGACGTCCATCCAGGGCGATGTCCTGGTGGCCGTGGCGGCCCGCGTCGGCCCTGTACGCCTGATCGACAACGTGCCGATAACGGTCATGAGACGCACGGTGCGAAGCACCGACACCACGGTGGCGACCCCTTTTGGGGCGCCAACCACCTAAAGGAGGCAAAAGTCATGTCTGCGACTCCCCACACCCCCGTCCCGCACAGCCTCGACGGATCGATGCCGATGACGCTGCCGCGCCTGGCGGAGAAGAAGCGCCTGGGCGAGGCCATCGTGATGGTCACCGCGTACGACTACCCCTCGGCGCAGGTGGCCGAGGAGGCCGGCGTGGATGTGGTGCTGGTCGGCGACTCCGGTGCGATGACCGTGCTCGGCTACCCGTCGACGATCCCGGTGTCCCTCGACGAGATGCTGATGCTGGCCTCCGCGGTGCGGCGCGGGCTGCGCGCGCCGTTTTTGGTCGGCGACCTCCCGTTCGGCTCCTATGAGGCCTCTGACGAGCAGGCGATCGCGACCGCCCAGCGCTTCGTCAAGGAGGCGGGCTGCGATGCCGTCAAGCTGGAGCGCGGCGGCACGAGCGTGCAGCGCGCGAGGGCGATCGTGGCGGCGGGCATCCCGGTGATGGGCCATGTCGGGCTCACTCCGCAGACCGCGACGGCCCTGGGCGGCTACCGCGCGCAGGGACGGACCGCCGACCAGGCGATCGCCGTCGCCCGCGATGCCATCGCCCTGGAGCAGGCCGGGTGCTTCTCGATCGTGCTGGAGGCCATCCCCGCCGCCGTCGCGCAGGAGATCGTGGCCCGGGTGCAGATCCCCGTGATCGGGATCGGCGCCGGGCCGGCGACCGACGGGCAGGTCCTGGTCTTCCACGATCTGCTGGGCATCTACGACGGGCATGTGGCGCGCTTTGCCAAGCGCTTCGCCGACGTGCGCGCTCACATGGTGGCGGGCGTCGCCGAGTACACCGCCGAGGTGCGCAGCCGGGCCTTTCCGGCGCCTGAGCACTGCTACTCGATCGATGATGACCAGCTTGCGGAGTTCCGAGCCGGTCTGGCGTAGAACGGTGCCGGGATCTGAGTAGCATCCCGGCGAATGGCTCGATTTGCCCAGGTGTTCGCCCCGCGGGACCGCGTGTACTTCGAGCTGTTCGAGGAGGCCGGTCAGAACATGCTGCGCGCGTCCACGCTGCTGTGCGATCTGCTGACCGACTATCCGGACAACAAGCAGCTGGCCGGGGAGATCCTGGACCTCGAGCACGAGGGTGACCGGATCACCCACGACATCATCGATCGGCTCAACCACACGTTCGTGACCCCGATCGACCGCGAGGACATCCTCGCGCTGGCCTCGGCGCTCGACGACATCGTCGACTACACCGAGGAGGTCGCCGACTACCTCGGCCTGTACAAGATCGAAGCGCCGATGGATCAGGCCATCTGGCTGGCCCGCGTGCTCAAGGAGGCCTCGAGCCAGATCGCCGACGCCATCCCCCACCTGCGCGGCTTTCGTGACATCAGCCGCTACACGGTCGAGGTCAACCGGCTGGAGAACGAGGGGGACCGCATCACGCGCGAGGCGGTGGCGTCGCTGTTCGACGGCGGGATCGACCCCATGGTGGTCATCCGCTGGAAGGACATCTTCGAGCGCCTCGAGGCCGCCATCGACGCCGCGGAGCGCGCGGCCAACATCATCGAGGGCATCGTCATCAAGAACTCGTGACGGGCGTGGCCGATCAGGCCTGCGCGTAGGTGATCTGCTTGATCACGCGGGCGGGGGCACCCACCGCGATCGAGTAGGGCGGCAGGTCGCTGTTGACCACGGAGTTGGCGCCGATCACGCACCGCTCTCCGACGGTCACCCCGCTGGTGATGACGACGTTGGCCCCGCACCACACGTTGTCGCCGACCCGCGTGGGCCCCTTGCTCTGAAAGCCCTGCCAGGTGATCGGGCGATCAGGATCATCGAACCGGTGATCACCGTCGGTGACAAAGCAGCCGTTGGCGAACATGCAGTGGTCGCCGATCTCGACCAGGTCCATCGCCGCGACCATCACGCCGAGGTTCAGGAACGTCCCGGCGCCGATGCGGATCCGCGCCGGCGCGGGGGCGGTGATCCACACTCCGGGCTCGAGCAGTGCGTTGGCCCCGATCTGCAGGCGGCCCTCCCGCAGCGCCTCGAGCACATTGCCGTGCACGGGCCAGCGGGCAAACGCGCCTCGGCGCGCCAGCTCCCAGTGGATCCGAGCGCGGTTCCACGGCAGCGTGTTGCGCTCATACCAGCGCCACTTCTGCGCCCATAGCTTCAGCTCGGCCCAGGACGGCACCCTCGGCGGGGGCTCGGGCGACATCGTCGTATTCAGCGCTTGCCCGCGCCCGCGCCCGCGCCCGCTCTCGCGCGACGACCTGTGCTCGAGCCGTTGGCCGAGCTCGATCCGTTCGTGGATGGCTTGGGAGTCTTGGATCCGCTCTCGGAGGCCGTGGCCGTCTTTGACCCGTTGGCGCGGGTCCCGCCGCGCGCCGAGGGCTTGCGCCCGCGCTTGGCCTTGACCTCGAGCATCCCGGACAGGAACCGCCCCGTGTAGGAGCCGGGCTCGGCGGCCACCGCCTCGGGCGTGCCCGTGACGATCACCTGGCCGCCCTCGTCGCCGCCCTCTGGCCCCAGGTCGATCAACCAGTCAGACACCTTGATGACGTCGAGGTTGTGCTCGATCACCACCACCGAGTTGCCCGCCTGCACCAGCCGGTCGAGCACCTCGAGCAGCCGCTGGATGTCGGCGAAGTGCAGGCCGGTGGTCGGCTCATCCAGGATGTACATCGTGCGTCCGGTGGCCACCTTGCTCAGCTCGGCGGCCAGCTTGACCCGCTGCGCCTCGCCGCCGGACAGGGTCGTGGCAGGCTGCCCGAGCCGCATGTACCCCAGCCCCACGTCGACCAGCGCCTGTACCCGGCGTCGGATCTTGGGGATGTGGGAGAAGAACTCCAGCGCCTCCTCGATCGGCATCTCCAGCACGTCGGCGATCGTCTTGCCCTTGAAGCGCACCTCCAGCGTCTCGCGGTTGTAGCGCTTGCCGTGGCACTGCTCGCACGGCACGTAGACATCGGGCAGAAAGTGCATCTCGATCTTGATCTGGCCGTCACCACGGCACACCTCGCAGCGCCCGCCCTTGACGTTGAAGGAGAACCGGCCCGGCTTGTACCCGCGCGCCCGAGCCTCCTGGGTCTTGGAGAACAGCTCCCGAATCTGGTCGAACAGTCCGATGTACGTCGCCGGGTTGGACCGGGGCGTGCGGCCGATCGGCGACTGGTCGACCGAGATGATCTTGTCCAGCTGATCGAGTCCGGTGATCCGCTTGTGCGTGCCCGCCCGCTGGCGGCTGCGGTGCAGGTGGTTGGACACCGCCTTGAGCAGCACCTCGTTGACGAGCGTCGACTTGCCGGATCCCGACACGCCGGTGACGCTGCACAGAACGCCGAGCGGAAACCGAACGTCGATCTTCTGCAGGTTGTTCTCCGCGGCGCCCTGCACCCCGACGTACCCTGACGGCCGGCGCCGCCGCGCCGGGACCTCGATGCGACGCGTGCCGGCGAGGAACTGCCCGGTGAGCGATTCCGCGACCGCGCCGACCTGGTCGGCGGTCCCCTCCGCCACGACGTGACCGCCGTGCTCGCCGGCGGCCGGGCCCATGTCGACGATGTGGTCGGCGGCGCGCATCGTTCCCTCGTCGTGCTCGACGACCAGCACCGTGTTGCCGAGGTTGCGCAGCCGCTCCAGCTTCGCGATCAGCCTGCCGTTGTCGCGCTGGTGCAGGCCGATCGACGGCTCGTCGAGGATGTACAGCACCCCGACCAGCGACGAGCCGATCTGCGTGGCCAGCCGGATCCTCTGCGCCTCACCTCCCGACAACGTGGCCGAGGCCCGGTTCATCGACAGGTAGCCGATCCCGACGTTCTCCAGGAACTGAAGGCGCTCCTCGATCTCTCGCAGCACCAGGCGGGCGATCCGGCGATCGTGCTCGGAGAACTCCTGGGCCCGGATCCAGTCCAGCGCCCGCCGGGCCGGCAGCGCGGTGAACTCGTGGATCGCGGTCCCGCCCACCAGCACCGCCCGCGACTCGGGGCGCAGCCGGGCGCCCTTGCAGTCCGGGCACGGCCGCAGGGTCATGTACTCCTCGATCTTCTCCCGCGAATAGTCCGAATCGGTCTCCCGATACCGTCGCTCGAGGCTGGGGACGATCCCCTCGAACTGGGTGGCGTAGGAGCGCCGGCGGCCGAAGCGGTTGCGATAGGAGACCTGGATGCGCTCGCCGTTGGTGCCGTAGAGGAAGAACTGCTGCGCATCCGGCGGCAGGTCCTCCCATGCCGTGTCGAGGTCGACGTCGTAGCGCTCGGCGATCGCCTGGGTGAGCTGGTCGTAGTAGGAGGAGGCGCTGACCGCCCAGGGGGCGATGGCGCCCTCGCCGATCGACAGGGTCGCGTCCGGCACGACGAGCTCTGGATCGATCTCCATCTGGGAGCCGAGCCCCGTGCAGCGCGGGCACGCGCCGTGGGGGGCGTTGAAGGAGAAGATCCGTGGCTCGAGCTCCACCAGGCTGGGGCCGTGGACCGGACAGGCGAACTTCTCCGAAAAGGTGAGCACCTTGCCGGCACCCGACGAGACCTGCGACGAGGGCGCGTCGACGAGCTCGATCTCCACCAGACCGTCGGCGAGCGCCACCGCGGTCTCGATGGAGTCCGCCAGCCGCTTGCGCAGGTCCGGCTTCATGACGAGCCGGTCGACGACAACGGCGATGTCGTGCTTGTACTTCTTGTCGAGCACGATCTCCTCGTCCAGACGGCGCAGCTCGCCGTTGACCTTGACCCGGCCGAAGCCCTCGGCCCGCAGCTCCTCGAACTGCTTGCCGTACTCCCCCTTGCGCCCGCGCACGATCGGCGCCAGCACCATGAAGCGGGTCTGCTCGGGCAGCTCCATCACCTGATCGATGATCTGCTCGGCGGACTGCCCGCTGATGGGGCGGCCGCACACGTGGCAGTGCGGGTGCCCGATACGCGCCCACAGCAGGCGCAGGTAGTCGTAGATCTCGGTGACCGTGCCGACCGTGGACCGGGGGTTGCGCGACGTCGTCTTCTGGTCGATCGAGATCGCCGGCGACAGCCCCTCGATCGAGTCGACGTCGGGCTTGTCCATCTGGCCCAGGAACTGGCGAGCGTACGCGGACAGCGATTCCACGTAGCGCCGCTGGCCTTCGGCGTAGATCGTGTCGAACGCCAGCGAGGACTTCCCGGACCCCGACAGGCCGGTGATGACGGTCAGCGAATCCCGCGGGATCGACACCGTCACGTCCTTGAGATTGTGCTCGCGCGCGCCTGAGACGACCAGTTTGTCCATGCTCATCCGAGTCTAGTTCATCGAACAGACGTTCCCATCCCCGATGGGGGGCCCGGGCGCCGTTCTCGCCTACAGTTGACGCTATGAGCGAAGAAGAAATTCCGCCGGGACCGGGTGAGATGCGCGGTCGCGGAGTCCGGGCGTCAGACGCGGACCGCGAGCAGCTCATCTCCGAGCTCAACGAGCACACGGTGGCCGGCCGGCTCGACACGGACGAGCTCGAGCGCCGCGTGAAGGCGGCCTACGCCGCCGGCACCACGGGAGAGCTCGACGCGCTGCGCAGCGACCTTCCCGCTCCGAGCACGCAGGTCGCCCTCCACCACAGCGAGCGCCGCCGCCAGCTCACGCGGCGGATGATCCAGGAGAGCGGCGGCGCGCTCGGGGTGTTTGGCCTGTGCACGGTCATCTGGGCGGTGTCAGGCGCCCACGGACAGTTCTGGCCGGTGTGGGTGCTCGTGGTCTTCCTGCTCAGCGTGGTCCGCAACGGATGGGCCCTCTACGGGCCGGCGCCGGACCTCGACGCCGTGGAGGCGCAACTCGACGCGCGGCGCGAGCAGCGCCGCTCACGGGACGATCGCCGGGCCCGGCGGGGCCACCGCCGCCACGGCTAGAGGGCGCTCAGCTCTCGACGCTGGCGTAGACCTCGTCCAGCAGCCCGCCGGCGTCGGAGAGGTGGAAGTTCTCGCTGAGATAGCGCGCGGTCTCCTCCCGAGGGGTGCCGTTGAGCGCCATGTTGAGCGCGATCAGCCTCGCGCCCTCGGCGTCGCCGCCCTGCTGGACTGGCTGGGACTGCTCAAACCCGTTGGTGTAGCCCCCATCGCCGGCCACGCTCTGCAGCTCGGCAGCCTCAGGCTCCGGGGGTGTCTCCCCCGCCGGCTCGTCGCCCACGGGCTCGTGCGGTTCTCCGGCGTCGTGCGCCGGAACCGGCTCGTACAGGGCGGCCGACGGCGCCTGGAGGTTGTCGGCCGGCGGCTCGTCGGGGACGAACTCGGGCCGAGGGGCGATCGCGCCCGAGACGTCGCTCAGGCCGCTCTCGAGCTGCTGGAGGTCGGTATTGAGGCGGTCTGAGCCGGTGCGCACCGACTCGATCATCGCCGCCATCTCCTGCTCCATCGCGCTGAGGCGCTCCATCATCGCGTTGGTCGACGCCGAAACCCTGTCCAGATATTCCCGAGCCTCGCGCTGGGTGTTCTCACGTGTGGCGGTCGCCTCGCGGCTGGCCTCCTCGCGGATCTCGCGAGCGTCGTCCTCGGCGGCGCGATGGATCTCCGAGGCGGACTGCTCAGCGGCCTCGACGATCGTGCGCACACGATCGGATGCCGAGGACGCGACGGTGTCGCTGCGGCGGCGGGCCTCCTCCTTGAACGCGCTGATCTCATGAGCGAGAGAGGAGAGGTGGGCGTCAACGGCGTCGGGGTCATATCCCCGGCTCCCAAGCGGGAAGTCCTTCTTCTCGATGCTGTGCCTGTCCAGAGCCACGCCTGTACCTCCGAGGGATCACGACGATGAAGTGAAGGAGCACGGCGAGCGTAGCGGACGTCTGCGACACGGGCGCACTCTTGCAATGGTTAAAGCTCAGGAAACCGGAGCATGTCTGCGCTCGCCTTCATCGCGCTCGGCCTCCCGGGGCGCGCCGAGCT
>JBAQGP010000280.1:0-3573 GCA_049287845.1 Solirubrobacteraceae bacterium
GAGCCCAGCCAAGGGACGCCGGCGTCCGCCTCGGCTCAAGGCCCCCGGGGGGTGGGGCCGATGATCCGGACATGAGCATCGCCACGCCCCTTGGCCGCAGCCAGGACCTGTCCTCGGTCCTGGAGGGCGGCATCCGTGCCCTGTATCAGCCGATCGTCGAGCTGGCGACCGGCCGCGTCGTCGCCTACGAGGCACTGGCGCGCGGTCCCCAGGGCTCATCGCTGGAGTCGCCGCTGGCGCTCTTCGGCGCTGCCCGCGCGCAGGGGCTGCTGGCGCGGCTCGACCTGGCCTGCGCCACCGCAGCGGTCGCCGGCGCGCTCGATGGAGGCCTCCACGCCCCGGCATCGCTGTTCGTCAACGCCGAGCCAGAGGCGCTCTCCGCCGGCGCGCCGATGCACCCCGCCGCGCTCGACGCAGTCGAGGCGGGACTGCCGATCGTCGTCGAGATCACGGAGCGCGCGCTGACGCATCAGCCCGCCGAGCTGCTGGAGGCAGTAGACCGGCTGCGCACGGCCGGGTTCGGGATCGCTCTGGACGACGTCGGTGCCGACGAGCGCTCGCTGGCCCTGCTGCCCCTCCTGCGGCCCGACATCGTCAAGCTCGATATCTCGATCATCCAAGGTCATCCAAGCCGGATGTCAGGCGAGGTGATGAACGGCGTCTGCGCGTACGCCGAGGCGACCGGAGCGGGGGTCGTGGCGGAGGGCATCGAGGACGAGCACCACGTGGCCGCAGCTGAGTCTCTCGGCGCGACGCTCGGTCAGGGGTGGTACTTCGGCCGCCCGGCCCCGCTCCCGCATCGCCCGCCCACCGCCGAGCCGGCGACCCGCCTGCGCGTGGCTCCCCGACACCTGCCCGCTTCCCCGGTCGCGCTCGTCCATCGTCGCCGAAGCCTGCGCACCGGACGCAAGGACGTGCTGCTGAGCGCCTCGCGCGCGCTCGAGTCCAAGGCGCTGGGCCTGGGGCCACACGCCGTTGTGGTGGCGGCATTCCAGGACGTCCGACATTTCACGCTAGCCACCCAGTTGCGTTACCGGCAGTTGGCCGATCGGACCGCTTTCGTGGCGGCACTCGGGGTCGGCATGGGAACCGAGCCGGCGCCCGGAGTCCGGGGCGGGGACCTGGCGCGCAATGACATCCTGCGCCACGAGTGGAACATCGCCGTGCTCGGTCCGCACTACGCCGGAGCGCTCGTCGCCCGCGACCTCGGCGACGACGGCCCCGAGCATCACCGCCGCTTCGAGTTCGTGCTGACGTTCGACCGCGACCTGGTCGTGGACGTCACCGCCGCACTGATCCGGCACGTCGGAGGCCTCGCTGTCGCGAACGGCACCTGACCCTACGTGCCCGCCCCGGCCGGCGCCGTCTGGGAGCATCGGCCCATGCCCAACCCTCCCAACGTCTACGAGCAGCGGTTCGAGTACGACGAGACCGACCCGTCCGGCTACCGCGCCGGCGTGACCCGCATCGGCCGGGCGGCCGGTGGCTCGGACCTCGTCGTCAAGCAGTTCGAGATCCCGCCGGGCGAGACCCTCTGCCCCTACCACTACGAGTACGAGGAGGAGTGGCTCCTCGTGCTTGACGGCAACGCCACCGTGCGCACGCCCGACGGCGAGCAGGCGGCCCCGCGCGGCGCGCTCATGTGCTTTCCCGCAGGGCCCACCGGCGCTCACAAGGTTGCCAACGCCGGCGATGAGACCGTATTGGCGCTCATGTGGTCAAGCGCCCGGGAGCCCTCGGTGTCCGTCTATCCCGACAGCGACAAGGTGGGCGTCTGGGCGGGCGAGGACCACGTGCTCCTGCGCCGCTCAGACGGCCACGTCGACTACTACGACGGCGAGCGCTGAGCGCTCACACGCCGGCCATCGTCACCTGCGTGAGGCGCAGGTGGTTGCCTGAGGGATCGCGGAACCCCGCGTCGATCCCGTACGGGCGCTCCTCGGGCTCCTCCACGAACTCGACCCCGCGGCCCTTGAGCTCCTCATAGCTTCTCCGGCAGTCCTCGGTGGTCAGGAACACCGTCCCGGCGACGCCCTTGGCCATCACAGCCTCGATCTGCTCGACGGTGTCGGCCTCGAACACGGGCGGCCCGGGGATGGCCATGAGCACGATCGAGACCTCGTCCTGGCCGGGAGGGCCCACGGTGAGCCAGCGGAAGTTGTCGAGCTCGGGGACGGTCACGTCGGACTTGATCTCCATGCCGACCTTCTGGGTGTAGAAGGCGACGGCCTCGTCCTGGTCATGGACCCACAGCTGTGCACTGGCGATTCTCATCATTGTCTCCTCGCAGATCGGATGGGAATGAACTGAGGCCCGGCACGCTAATCGGGGGCTGCCCGCCTGTCTTCTCGAAATGTGCTGCGCTGCGGGCGGCCGTACGCGCGCACGATGCAGCTGGGCACGACGGCCTGGCTCACCGCGGGCGGGAAGGCCGCGCGGTAGGCGGTGGGCGAGCGGCCGTAGGTACGGGTGAAGCTGGAGGTGAACGACCCCAGGCTCTGCAATCCGACTGAGAAGCAGATGTCGGCCACCGACCGGTCGGTGTTGCGCAGCAGCGTCGCCGCCCGCTCCAGGCGGCGCGTCAGCAGGTAGACGTGGGGCGCGACCCCGAACGCGCGCCGGAACTCCCGGCTGAAGTGGGCACGCGACAGACCGGCCGCGGCCGCCATGTCGTCGACCCCCAGCGGATCGGCATAGCGCGCGTCGGCCAGGTCCTTGGCTCTGAGCAGATGACGGGCCCGCGGCGCGTAGAGCATGTCCCTGAGTATTGCGGGTTACCCTGCTGTCTCGTATGCGTTTCGCCGAGCTCGCGCCCACTCGGATCGCGCCCGAGGAATCGCTGACCGCCGTGCTCGCGGCCATCCTCGACGAGGACCCCGCGACGATGCCGGTGTTCGAGGGAACCGACCCGGCGGCGGTGGGGATGGTGTCGCGCTGGCTCGGTCGCCTCGGCCTCGGGGCTGTACGCGTCGCGGACCCGGCGTCGTTCAGCTGGCCCGGCCCCTGGATCGCCCGGATCCGCCCTCCCGGCGGCGCCGAGCGCTTCGTGCTCATGTACGGCGTGCCGTCCGGGACCATCTGGGATCCCGCCGGCGCCGGAACCCCGGTGGACAACGAGTGGATCGCGGACGGCTACCTGCTGGCGGCGGCCGACATCGCGCTGGCCCGGCCGCCGCTGCCGCGCCCCCCGACCACAACGGGGCAGGTGGAGGCGATCTGGGTCTCCCCCTCCGCGGGTGAACCGGCAAGCGCCCTCACCAGCGCGCGCGCCCTTCCGGGCCGGGGCCTGGACGGAGACCGCCACACCACCGGCGACGGCACGTTCCCGTCCGGGCTACCCGGCAGCGCGCTGACTCTCATCGAGGCCGAGGTCTGCGAGTCGTTCGATCCGCCGCTGGGCCCCGACGACCACCGGCGCAACGTGGTGACCCGGGGCGTCGCGCTCAACGATCTCGTCGGCCACGAGTTCACGGTCGGCTCGGTCCGCTGCAAGGGGATGCGGTTGTGCGAGCCCTGCACCGTGGTGCAGCGCTATGCCGGTCGCCCCGTGCTGCGGGCGCTGGTGCACCGGGG
>JBAQGP010000281.1:0-3889 GCA_049287845.1 Solirubrobacteraceae bacterium
CCCGGTCGCGTGATGTCGTAGTCCTCCTTCCAGGCCCAGCCCTCGTCGGACCACCATTCACGCCGCTCGTAACCACCCCCTTCCACAAACGTCAGGTACGTGGCGTTGGTGATCGGGGTGCGGCCGATCAGGTACCCGCGGACGTCCGTGCGATGACGGGGCCGTTCGTTGTCGTAGGCAAAGCTGTCCGCATGCGCGCCGATGATGCACGGGCCGGCGGGGATCTCGACGAGCTCCAGGCCGGTGAGACGCGTCTCACCAGCTCGTGCGCCGTTGCCGGACGGCGCGCTCGCGCTGGTGAATGCGGTCAGCCCCTCCAGCTGCGCGAGCTGGATGGTCTGGAGCATCGTCTCGTTGTGCTGTTGTTCGTGGCGCAGGATGAGCTCGGCGATGAGGCCGTCGCCCACGCCCTGGCGCTCGATCACTGACAGGGCCCGCTCGCGCACCTCCTGGAGGTAGTCCCTCGCCTCGGGTGGGCGCAGGAACGGCAGCTCGCCCCGCCCGGCGCGGGGGGTCTCAAACGCGTCGTAGACGTCGGCCAGCTCCTCGCGCAGCAGGGGCTCTCCGCCGAGGCGGTGCACGAGCCAGAGGTCCTCGAAGGCCGCGATGTGCCCCAGATCCCAGACCAGCGGACTCATCAGCGTGGAGTGGACCCGCTCCAGCTCGTCGTCGGAGAACGGAGCCACCAGCTCGAGCGTCCGCTCGCGCGCTTCCCGGAGACCGTCCATCGCTGCGTGGGCGTCGCTGACCGCGACGGCTGCCTGGAAGCCGTCCATCGTCCTAATAGTGACAGCCTCGAATCTGACCAGAACGTTAAGTGCGCAGAGTCCGTCCCCCACGCACCCGCCGACCCACCCATCCGCCTACACCTGCCGCCCCCGCGCCGCTTGAGATCTGGCCAAACCGGCTAGGCTCACCGACGATGAACATCAGGGAGCTCGACCGCGGTGAGCTGGTGGCTGTCGCGGGAGGAATCCTCTTGGGGGTGTCTCTGTTCCTGCGCTGGTACTCGCTGGGCAACCGCAATGCCGTGCTCGCCAGCTGCCGTGGCCCCAACACCTCCTGCACGGGCTGGGCTGCGCTGTCGGCGTTTCGCTTCGTCTTCCTCATCGCCGCCCTCGCGCCCCTCATCCTCTCCTGGATCATCGCCCGTGGCCATGCGCTGTCCTGGCCGCGTGGTGAGCTCACCGCCGTCACCGCCATGGTGGCGCTGATCATGACCCTGTTCGTGGGGGTGATCGACCATCCCGGCTCGCCGCCGGGTGAGATCGGCGTGACCACCGGCTGGTGGGTGGCCGTCGCCGCCGACCTACTCATACTGACCGGCGCGGTGTGGCGCTCGCAGGAGAGCGCGGCCCGCCGCAAGCCCCCGGGGGTCCTATGAACTCGCCGCCGAGCCACAAGCCGGATCGCAACCTCGCGCTGGAACTGGTGCGCGTCACCGAGGCCGCCGCGCTGGCCGCCGCGCGCCTGGTCGGCCGCGGCGACAAGGAGGGCGCTGATCAGGCCGCCGTCGACGCGATGCGACTGGTCTTAGACACAGTGTCCATGGACGGCGTGGTCGTCATCGGCGAGGGCGAGAAGGACGAGGCACCGATGCTCTACAACGGCGAGCAGATCGGCGACGGGACGCCCCCGAAGGTCGACATCGCCGTCGACCCTCTCGAGGGCACGCGCCTCGCCGCGCTGGGGATGCCGAGCGCGCTGGCGGTCATCGCCCTCTCCGAGCGGGGCTCGATGTTCGACCCGGGCCCGTGCGTGTACATGGAGAAGATCGCCGGTGGCCCGGACATCGCCGACCTGCTCGACCTCGACCGGCCGCTGGCCGAGACACTGGCGCTCGTCGCCGAGCGGCGCCACCGCGACATCCGCGACGTGATGGTGGTGATGCTCGACCGTGAGCGCCACCACCAGGCGATGCAGGAGGTCCGCGATGCCGGCGCCCGGGTGCGCCTGATCACCGACGGCGATGTCTCCGCATCCCTGCTCGCGGTGAGCGAGAACTCTCCTGTCGACCTGCTGTGGGGGATCGGCGGGACGCCCGAGGGCGTCATCTCCGCGGCCGCCATCAAGTGCATCGGCGGCCAGCTCGTCGCCCGGCTGTGGCCGCGCAGCGATGAGGAGCGCACGTCCGCCGTCGAGGCCGGCTATGACCTCGACAAGCTGCTGACCTGCGACGACCTCGTCCAGGGCGAGAACGCGTTCTTCTCCGCCACCGGCGTCACCGACGGCGATGTGCTCCAGGGCGTCCGCTACCAGGGCGACCGCGGCGCCACGACGGAGTCGTTGGTGATGCGCTCGCGCTCGGGCACCGTGCGCCGGATCCACGCCCGCCACGATCGCGCCAAGATGCGCGCGATGGGCATCACCAGCTACGGCTGAGCCGGGATCGGCGAATCAGAGCTGGGCGGGCGCGCCCTCCTGCGAGCGCTCCACAGCTGCATCCCAGTCGGCCGGGGCCGGCTGGTCGGCGAACTGGCCGACCTTCGAGCGAGCCAGGTCCAGCTTGGCCAGTGAACGCAGGAAGGCGTGGGTGACCAGCACGTGCACGGCGGACTGGGTCATCTCGTAGACGGGCTCTGAGAAGCCGACCGAGATGGACGGGTAGAAGTTCGCCACCTCGACCTCGATGAGCAGATCCCCCGTGGGGAGTGCACCCTCGGTCTCCCTCGGCGGCTCGCGGCGCACGTCGAGCGCCAGAAAACCGCAGCCCCGGCCGGTACGGGCGACGAGCAGGCCGTCGCGGATCGGCCAGCGCACGGCGCCGTGGTCATCCTCGATCGTGTACTCGGGGGCGCCAAAGCGCAGAAGCGTGAGCGGCCGGCCGAGCAGGACGACCGAGCGGCTGTCGGCCGTGTACTTGACCCGGATGAAACCAAGCGTCACCCGCGAGAGAAAGCGCCAGTACGTGCGGGCCAGGTTCTCCAGGTTGGCCGGGGTCCAGATGCGCTCCAGGTCCGCGGCGCTCATCGTCAGCACCGCCGACTGCCCGGAGCGCACCGCGCCATCGCGCTGGATCACCGTCGACCGGCGCGGCGAGACGATCACCGATTGAGCGGGGAGGCGGCGGCGGCGCTGTCGGCGAAAGATCGCGGCCGCCGCGGATACGACGAACGCGATGAGGGCGAGGGGTGCCATCACGGCGCTGATTGTGCCCGTTTTGGAGCCACGGCACGCTAAGGCGCGGTTACAGTATCCGCTCGTCAGCCCGCGAGGGCGTGCAGGGTGACCGTGGCGCCGCTCGGCAGCTCGCCCTCGCCGCAGGGGATCAGCGCCAGCGCATCGGCGCCGAGCAGGGAGGTGAGGATGTGCGATCCCTGCGCACCGTTGGGGTAGGCGCGCACGGCGTCGCCCTCATCGGTGAGCCGTACGCGGATCATCTGCTCGCGACGGGGGTTACGTTCCACGCTCTCAGCCAGAATGGCGGTCAGGCGGGGCGGCTCAGGGCTCGGCGCGCCCTGGAGACCCGCGAGGGCCGGCGCCACGAACAGGCTGAAGGTCACCACCGCCGACACCGGGTTGCCGGGGAGCCCGAACACGAGCGGACGACCCGCGGACGGAACCCCGAACCAGGTCGGCTTGCCAGGCTGCAGCGCCACGCTCCAGAACACCTCCTGCACGCCGAGCGCGTCGAGAGCCGGCTTGACGTGGTCGTGGGGACCCACCGACACGCCGCCGGAGATGATCACGACGTCTGACTCCGCCAGGGCCGCGCCGATCCCGTCGGTGGTGGCCTGCCGGTCGTCGGGGAGCCGGCGCGCCGGGGAGGTGATGGCGCCGGCGCGCTGGGCACAGGCGGTGAGCATGGGGGCGTTGGAGTTGTGGATTTCGCCGGGACCGAGCGGCTCCCCGGGTGCGCGCAGCTCGTCGCCCGTGCACAGCACCGCAA
>JBAQGP010000282.1:0-1755 GCA_049287845.1 Solirubrobacteraceae bacterium
CAGCGGACGACGACGTTGACCAGCTTGTCGGGCACCACGATCACCTTGACGACCTGGTGGCCGTTGAGGTGGGCCTGGACCCCGCGGCTGGCCATCGCCAGCCGCTCGAGCTCCTCGCGCGGGGCGCCGGTCGGAGCGGTGACGCGGTCGCGGACCTTGCCGTTGACCTGACAGACGAGCTCGAAGGTGGCGGCGGTCAGCATGTCCGGGTCGGCGTCCGGCCACGGCTGCTCCCACACCCGCTCGCCGGTGAGCCGCTCGTAGACCTCGGACCCCAGGTGCGGGGCGAACGGGAACACCAGCGAGGCGGCCGTGGCCACGGCGAAGCGCCGTGCCTCAAGGTCGGCCTGCGGATGGCGGTAGACGTCGTTGATCAACTCCATCACGGCGGAGATCGCGGTGTTGAACGCGAACCGGCCGCGGATGTCGCCGGTCACCTTCTCGATCGCCCAGTTGGCCTTGCGCACCAGGATCAGCCCCTCGCCGTCGGACTCCGCCGGCTGATCGGCCGGCCCCGAGCCACGCGTCCCATCCTCGGCCTCGGCCAGCTCGTCGCCGGCGCGCCACAGCCGATTGAGGAAGCGGTGAACGCCCTCGACGCCGCTGTCAGACCACGCGGCGTCCTGCTCGGGCGGTCCGATGAACAGCACGTAGCAGCGGGCCGCATCGGCCCCGAAGCGCTCGACGATCTGGCTGGGAGCGACGACGTTGCCCTTGGAGCTGGACATCTTGTTGCCGTCGGCGCCGAGGATCATCCCCTGCGTGAACAGCTGCTCGAAGGGCTCCTGGGCGTCGAGGAGCTCCATGTCGTGGAGTGCCTTGACGAAGAAGCGCGCGTACAGCAGGTGCAGGATCGCGTGCTCGATCCCGCCGATGTAGGTGTCGACGGGCATCCAGCTGTCGAGCACGCGGCGGTCCCAGGGCGCGTCGTCGTTGCGGGCGTCGCAGTAGCGCAGGAAATACCAGCTGGAGTCGACGAACGTGTCCATCGTGTCGGTCTCCCGCCGGGCGGGAGCGCCGCACCGCGGGCACTTGGTGTTGACCCAATCCTCGGCGGCGGCCAGGGGCGAGCGTCCGCGGGGCTGGTAGTCCTCGACCTCGGGGAGCCGGACGGGCAGGTCGTCCAACGGGACGGGCACCATCCCGCATTTGTCGCAGTACACGACCGGGATCGGACAGCCCCAGTAGCGCTGACGGGAGATCAGCCAGTCACGGAGGCGATAGTTGACCGAGGCGTGCCCCGCCCCCTCGCGATCCAGCCAGGCGACGATCGCGTCGCGGCCGGCGACCGCGTCCATGCCGGTGAAGTCGCCCGAATTCATCAGCCGCTCGTCGTCGGTGTGCGCGGTGAATGCCTGGGCGCTGACGTCGGGGTCCTCATCGCCCGCGGGGGCGACCACGGGGCGGATCGGGATCTCGAAGGCGCTGGCGAAGTCGTAGTCGCGCTGGTCGTGGGCGGGCACGCCCATCACGGCGCCGGTGCCGTACTCCATCAGCACATAGTCGGCGACGTACATCGGGATCGCCTCGCCGTTGACGGGGTTGATCACCGTGCGGCCCAGAGGCACGCCGGTCTTGGGCTTGTCGATGTCGCCCCGGTTCTCGGCGGACTCGGTCAGCGCCCGGTTGACGTATTCGTGGACCGCGTCCTCGTTCCCGGTGCCCGCCGCCAGCTTGAACACGTCAGGATGCTCGGGAGCCATCACGAAGAACGTCGCCCCGAACAGCGTGTCGGGCCGCGTGGTGAAGACCGCG
>JBAQGP010000283.1:0-4562 GCA_049287845.1 Solirubrobacteraceae bacterium
AGAACGCCAGCGACATGCGCTGCAGGTGGCGGTACACCGCGGCGCGCAGGTCGTGCATGACCCGTTGGCCGACCACGTTGGACAGATACGTCTGCCACACGCTGATGGCGTTGGTGAAGATCGCCACCGCGATCATCGCCAGCACCAGCTCGGTGAGCAGCGTGCCCCTGTGGTGCAGGAGGCCCTTGTTGAGGGTGTCGCGCAGCAGGAACGGGTTGAGCATGCTCACCCCGGCCGAGATGACGATCATCACCATCACGATCGTGAGCCGCGTCCGGTAGGGCCTGAACAGGCCGAAGATCCGTGTCCGGTCGCGCTGGCGACTGGGGTCCATCAACGGCGGCGGCTTCTTGTCCTGCCCGCGCGTCGCGCGCAGAAAGCCGCTGCCACCGGCACCGTGTGACGCTGAAAAACCTCGATTACCAGAGCTCATGATCTGGTCTCATCCTACGCATGAGCCCTCCCTTGCCAGCGCGGGTCATCCTGTGGGATCCAATGGGAGCGTCCGCTGGAACCCACTAGTGTTCCGGCCATGAACGACGACTGGCGCGTGCGGATCGACGTCCACGACGACGGGCTGGCCCGGCGGCTGACCGAGCAGCTCAATGCCGACGAGCTGGAGCATGACCTCCAGCAGTCCTTCCATGACCGGGTCGTCATCTCGGTCGACGGTCCGGTGCTCTTCTGTTACGCCGGCTCGCGCGAGCAGGCGCTGCGCGTGGGCGACCTCGTGGAGCGACTCGCCTCCGAGCACGAGATGACCGTCGACGTGCAGATCGCCCAATGGCACCCGGTGTCCGAGGAATGGGAGAGCCCCGACGCGCCGCAGCCGGCCACCGCGGCCGATGCCGTCCATGAGCGCGAGCAGCGCGTTGAGGACGAGCGCGAGGAGTCCTCCGAGCAGGGTTATCCGGAGTTCGAGGTCCGCGTCCAGACCCAGACGCGCCACGACGCCTCCGAGCTGTCTCACCGGCTGGACGCCGAGGGCATCCCCCACGTGCACCGCTGGAGTTATCTGCTCATCGGGGCCACCGACGAGGACAGCGCGCGGGCCCTGGCCGAGCGCGTGCGCGGGGAGGCCCCCGCGGGCAGCGAGGTGCTGGTCGAGCTCAACCGCCGCGCGGTCTACGAGGACCGCCCGTTCAATCCCTTCACGTTGCTCGGCGGCCTCGGAGGCTGATACAACCGCCGGCAAGCCGGCCGTTCCGCGCTGACACGGGGCGACCAAACCTTGCGTTTTGCGGGTAAGCCTTGATACTGCCGACCGTGCGCGAGGAAGCCAACAGCCCTGAGCCTCATGGCCGCCCGGCGCCAGCCGCGGCGCCGACGTCCCCCGTGCGCGAGCGCGAGTACGATCCGCGCACCGGCACCAGCGCGTTTCCGCCCATCGCCGAGTACGCGTTCCTCTCTGACTGCGAGACGGTGGCGCTGGTGGCGCCGTCCGGCGCGATCGAGTGGATGTGCCTGCCCCGGGTGGACTCGCCGAGCATCTTCGGCGCCATGCTCGACCGTGATGCCGGCTTGTTTCGCCTGGGCCCGGACGGCGCGACGGTACCCGCGGCCCGCCGTTACCTCCCGGGGACGATGGTGCTCGAGACCAGCTGGGGCTCGGGCTCGGGCTGGATCATGGTCCGCGATGTGCTCCTGATCGGCCGCTGGCACCACGAGCACGACCGGTCTCACACCCACCGCCGCGCGCCCACCGACTACGACGCCGATCACGTGCTGCTGCGCACCGTCCGCTGCGTCAACGGCGAGGTCCAGCTCCTGCTCGATTGCGAGCCGAAGTTCGACTACGGCCGCGACCCGGCCAAATGGGAGTACACGGGCGATGGCTACAACGAGGGCGTGGCGCGCAGCAAGGACGGCAGCGTCGACCTGACCCTCACCACCGACCTGCGCCTGGGCTTCGAGGGCAGCCGGGCGACGGCGCGCCATCTCCTCAAGGAGGGCGAGACCGTCTACGCAGCCCTGTCGTGGTCAGAGCACAAGCCGCCGCAGAACATCGAGGAGGCCTCCGAACGGCTGGTGTGGACCGCCCATCACTGGCAGCACTGGCTCGACCGCGGCAACTTCCCCGACCATCCGTGGCGCACCTTCCTGCAGCGCTCGGCGCTCACGCTCAAGGGCCTCACCTACGCGCCCAGCGGGGCACTACTGGCCGCCGCCACCACATCGCTGCCCGAGACGCCGCAGGGCGAGCGCAACTGGGACTACCGCTACAGCTGGATCCGGGACTCGACCTTCATGCTGTGGGCGCTGTTGTCGCTGGGCTTCGAATGGGAGGCCAACGACTTCTTCTACTTCATCGCCGACGTGGCCGCCGGGGAGGAGGACCTCCAGGTCATGTACGGACTCGACGGCGAGCGCCAGCTCGACGAGCACATCCTCGACCACCTCGAGGGCTACGAGCGCGCACGTCCGGTGCGGGTCGGCAACGCCGCCTACGAGCAGAGGCAGCACGACGTCTGGGGCGCGCTGCTGGACTCGGTGTACCTGCACACCCGAAGCCGCGACTCCCTCGACGACCGTGTGTGGCGGATCCTCCAGCGCCAGGTCGAGCAGGCCATCGAGAACTGGCGCGAGACCGACCGCGGCATCTGGGAGATTCGCGGCGAACCCAAGCACTTCACATCGTCCAAGGTGTTCTGCTGGGTGGCATGTGACCGCGGCGCTCGGCTGGCCGAGCTGCGCGAGGACTTCACCCGCGCCCGGCGCTGGCGCGAAGCGGCCGACGAGATCAAGGCCGACGTGCTGGCCAACGGAGTCGACGAGCGCGGCGTGTTCGTCCAGCACTACGAGACCGAGGCGCTTGACGCCGCGCTGCTGCTCCTGCCGCTCATGCGCTTCCTGCCGCCCGACGATGAGCGCATCCGCGCCACCGTGTTCGCCATCGCCGACGAGCTCACCGAGGGCGGACTGGTGCTGCGCTACAAGACCGAGGAGACCGACGACGGCCTGGAGGGCAAGGAGGGCACCTTCCTCATCTGCTCGTTCTGGCTGGTCTCCGCGCTGTGCGAGATCGGCGAGCTGGACCGCGCCCGTTCCCTGTGCGAGCGGCTGTTGGGTTACGCGAGCCCGCTGGGTCTCTACGCCGAGGAGATCGACCCGCAGACCGGGCGCCACCTGGGCAACTTCCCGCAGGCGTTCACGCATCTGGCGCTCATCAACGCCGTCATGCACGTGATCCGCGCCGACGAGGAGCTCGTGGAGTCCCAGGCTCCCTGGTCTGGGTGGAGCTAGGCGCCCAGCGCCGCCGCGGCCCGAGGGTCGCGCGGCTAGTGCCGCCGCGGGCCGAGGGTCACGGGCAGGGTCTTCAGCTGATTGATGAACCCTGACTCCACGAAGGTCGTGCGTCCGGCCCGCTCCATCTCCGGGTAGCGGGCCAGCGTCTCCTCGAACATGATCCGCAGCTCGAGCCGCGCCAGCGCGGTGCCCAGGCAGAAGTGCCGGCCGCCGGCGCCGAACGCCTGGTGCTCGGGGTTGCGACGCACGTCGAAGCGGTCGGGATCCTCGTAGCGCGACGTGTCGCGATTGGAGGACACGTACCACATGACCACCTTGTCGCCCTCGCGGATCGGCTGGCCCGCGATCTCGGCGTCGCAGGTGGCGGTGCGCCGAAAATGGGCGAAGGCGGGGAACATCCGCAGCGACTCCTCGACGGCGCTGGGGATCAGCGACGGGTCGTCGAGCAGGAGGCGGCGCTCCTCCGGATGCTCCATGAGCGCCTTCATGCCGCTGCAGTAGGTGGCCTTGGTGCTGTCGTTGCCGGCGGCCATGAGCAGGAAGAAGCCCATCACGATCTCGTGCTCCTCGAGCTTCTGCCCGTCGATCTCGGCGTGGACGAGGACCGAGGTGAGGTCGTCGGTGGGCGCCTCGCGCCGGGCGGCGATGAGCTCCGTGCAGCGGCGGAAGATCTCCGGGATCTCGTTGGCCATGATGCTCTGCATCCCCTCCGGCGCGAGATCCGGGTCACCGGCCGCCAGCGAGACATTCAGGAGCTTGGCCCAGATGGCGTCGTCCTCCTCCGGGACGCCCATGAAGCTCCCGATCACGCGCGAGACGACGGGCTGGGCGGCGTCGGTCACCAGATCACAGCTCTCGCGTCCGTCGAGCCGATCGAGCACGCGGACGGTGATCTCGCGGATGGCGTCCTCGTGGGCGGCGATCCGCTTCGGGGTGAAGCCCGCCTGGAAGAGCATCTTGAGCCGGTCGTGCTTGGGCGGGTCCATGCCGATGAACATCGCCTGCATCAGCTCGAGCGGGAACCCGTCGGTGATCGCGGTGACGCCGCCCACCTCGGAGGAATAGGTCTTCCAATCGCGGCTGACGGCGTGGATGTCGTCAGGCCGCGTGATCGACCAGTAGCCGGGCTCGTTGGGGTACTCCCCGATACGCGAGGTCCAGTGCACGGGGCATTCGCTGCGCAGGCGGGCGAACAACCGGTGCGGCGGGCCATCGACCCACAGCTCCCGCTCGGTCACCAGCACCTGGTCCAGGTCGCCTTCCGGTGCCTGGTCGAGGTCACGATGCGTTGATGTCACCTGCTCCTCCTCACGGAC
>JBAQGP010000284.1:0-3958 GCA_049287845.1 Solirubrobacteraceae bacterium
GACCTGCTCCCTGCTCGGGCGGGCAGCGACCCCACGCCCGAGCGAGTTGGCCGCCTTGCGCGACTTCGATCCCGCGAGCCGTAGCCCCGGCTTTATTCCGATCCTACATTCGGTAGGTAGCCTAGGCCGACATGAGGATTCGCCGCAGCAGCCTCGCGCTCGGCGTCCTTATCGCGTTGCTCACGTTCAGGGTGGCGGCGTCGGTGGGGCAGCCGGCCCACGGATTACCGAAACCAATCTTCGCCGGCGGCGCGTTGTCGCGCGCCAACGTGACCCCGCTCCCGATCAGCCGGATCATCACCGGCGCGCGGTGGACGAGCCGGCGCTATGACCCGCCAGGCAACCAGTGGGGAGACATCCTCCCAACCGTGTGGAGCGATGACGGCTCCACTTACGTGCTGATGGACGACGGTGGCGTGGACGTCCCGGTGGCGGGCGGGCTGTGGCGACAGTCGCTGGGCCGCGTCACCGGGATGCCGCCGAATCTCCGTTTCACCCATGTCGGCGACCCGACTTTGCCGCCGCCCCGGACGTGGGCGCAGATCGGCGGCCAGACCGACAACGACGATGGTCCGCTCGGGCCGTACTACAGCATCGGCTTCGCGGAGGCGGGCGGCGTCTTCTACGCCACCCAGCAACGAGACTGGAACTGGTCCGCCAACGGGCCGTTCACCGGACTGGTGGGCATTGCCTATTCGCGAAACCACGGCAAGACATGGAGCTTTCCCAAGAAGTCGTTCCCCGCGCCGCTTGGGAACTTGACATTCGTCGACGGAGGCGGCCCCGGCGGCGCCTATCCGGATGGGTATGTGTACGCGATCGGCACCGAGCGTGAATTCAACGCGTCCAGACTGCTCCTCGGCCGAGTGGGTGTCGGCCCGACGAATGTCACCGACCCCTCGAAATGGCAGTGGTTCGCGGGATCAGGAACCGGCACCGGCGGCAGCACGGCGCAGCGATGGTCGAACTCGCCGGCCGACGCGACGCCGGTGCTCAGCTGGAACTCGCACATCACCTACCCGGAGATGATCTACGACCCCGGCCTGCATCGCTACCTGCTGACCTTCACGTACTCCTACTCCTCGCACGTCCCGGCGGTGTGGAAAGGGGGCGCCGAGCTCGTGATTCTCGAAGGGCCGACGCCGTCCGGGCCTTTCTCCTTCGTCGCCGGGTCCCGCGAGTTCGGTCCCTCCAACGGGTATGGGGCGGGCTTTCCCTCGCAGTGGATCAGCCGCGATGGACGGACGCTGTGGCTGAAATGGGCGGCCAACTTCGCCGGCTGCGCCAAGGGCTTGGATTGCTCGGGCAGGTACGGGCTCAACGTCGCGCGGGTCCAGTTGACCGTGAGGAAGCGTGCCGCTGCGGCGCCGACGAAGTCCGGCGCGCGATCGCACCCGGCCCGGAAGCTGCTGTACGTGGCCCCCGGACTGTCCCTGCCGCTGTTGCTGTTGCTCGCCGTGGACAGGCGCCGGCGGTTCCGCCGCGCGCTGGGGTCCTGACTCCGGCCGGCTGGCCGGCGGCTTCGTTAGTCCAACACACACAACAACCCCATATCGGCGTGCTGCAGCGGCTGTGGGGGGCACGCCGGTCACTCGGGCCCGCGCCGCGGTGAGCTGCTCGTCCTGCCATGCCCTGGCTGACTTCCGCATGAGAGGAGCTTTCGGGTCTTCGGCAGTAGTAGCGATCCTTGGCGTCGTCGTTGAAGCCGCGAAGAATCCAGCGCGATGTAGTGGTCAGACCGACCGAGCCCGGCGTCCTCGTTGGCTTTCGTCGTGGTAGGGCGTTTGAAACCGCTACCGACCGCGTTACACCACCAGGCGGGCAGCCAGGCCGCTACCCACCGCACCGGATCTGCTTGTCGCTTTCCTGCAAGGTCCTCAGCGGCTAGCCACCAGAGGGGCGATTGGGTTTCCAGCCAGCGAACACGCAGCTGGTCGTTTCAGACACGCAAGCCGCGACAGACATCGACGAGGTGAGAGTGCCTGTGCTGGTCGTGACTCGCACTGAGCTCGGCCAACTATCACCCGGCCACCAGGCGAAATACCAGCCGTTTTGAACAGTCGCTTCGACGGTTCTCCCGTCGGCGAACTCGAAGGTCACGGCAGAGACGTCGCTGCCGGCCAGTCCCTGCACATCCTGTTCTTGGCCTGACGAGCCCGGGAACCCAGGCGCGCTGCCCCCGCCGCCTGAGGGATTGCCAAGCTGATCGGCGCCCGGTGCTGCTTCGACAGACAGAATCCTGGGGTTCGTCGTGATGCCCGTGGCCTCGTGGTGACCGTTCGATATGCAGATGTGCGCGACGTGGCCGTCGACATAGATCGCGGCGGTATAGCTCCCGCGACCATCCGTGAGAACCGGTGTTCCACTCAAGATCGGCGGGCCATTCCGATCATTCAGCTCATTCACCCAGTTGCACGCCGCAGTCGCAGCCGCGACTGCGGCAGCGGATGGCGCGCTCGGCACGGCCGTCCAGCCCTCCGCGACAGACGCTCCCGACGAGAGCATCAAAATCGCCGCGACGACCCCACCCGTCAGCGCCGTCCCGGCCGTTCCCATCGCAGCCCAGACGCGGCGATGCCGTCGCGCGCGCGACCGATAGTCAAACGCGCTCAGCCGCGCCTCTCGCTCGGGAGACACCGTCGCAAGCCGTGCGGCAAACGCGGTCCGCAGCTCTGACTCAGGTAGATCACTCATGGCTCGCAAACCTCGGTCTCAGAAGTGGAAGGTGGGAGCAGCTCACGCAGACGAGTTGCGCCACGAGAGGCGCTGCTCTTGACGGTGCCCGTGCTACAGCCCAGAAGCTCGGCGACCTGAGCCTCTGACAGATCCTCGAAATAGCGGAGCACCAGCACCGTTCGTTGTTGCCTCGTCAGGCGACCGAGTGCATCAATCAACTCCGACCGCTCACTCAATGAGCGCACCACAGCCTCAGCGTTCAGATCGACCCGCTCGTCGTTCGCGTCGTCAAAAGCCTGGCCCACTAGCTCGGCTCGGCGCCGGGAGCGGCGTTTGCGGCCGGCCAACGCGAGGTTCACAAGGATCCGGCGCGCATAAGCGAGAGGCATATCCATCCTCTGCACGCGGCGCCAACGCACCGACACCCGGAGCAGGCACTCCTGCACAAGGTCTTCTGCCTCGGCGTCATCCCATGTGATCAGGCATGCCGTCCTCAGGAGCCCGCCCGCGTGGGCGCGGACGAACTCGTCGAATGATGCTGGCGAAGAACCCATCTACTTCATATAAGTAGACCGCTCACGAGAAGGTTGACGCACAGGTCTCGCTTTCTCGCGACGCTGCTCGCTGCATAGGTATGGCCGCAACCCCCGTAGAGAGCGACCGCCCTCCATTCGGCGAGGCTGGCTTCTTCGGTGCCCTTCTCGCCCGGCCCTTCGGTCGGAGGGGTCACTTGGTTTCGTCTTCAGATGCGAACCTACAGGGCCGCCATTCGCGCCTCGAGATACCGTCGCTCCGGAATGCTCGTGGTGAGGCGAGCGGCGCGCTCGTACGCCGCGCGGGCGCCGACCTCGTCGCCGGCCATCTCGAGGAGATGGGCGCGCACGGCCGCCAGACGGTGGTGGTCGCGCAGCGGATCGTCGAGCGTCTCCAGCAACTCCAGTCCAGCGCGCGGACCGTGGACCATCGCGACCGCGATGGCTCGGTTGAGTGTGACCATCGGCCCGGGCGAGACGCGGTCGAGCACCTCGTAGACGGCCAGGATCTGCCGCCAGTCGGTCTCCCGCGCGCTTGGCGCCTCGTCGTGGATCGCGGCGATCGCGGCCTGAAGCTGGTAGGGGCCTCCGGGCTTGCTCGCCAGCGACTCCTCGACCAGCCCGACGCCCTCGGCGATCTTGGCCCGGTCCCACAGCGAGCGGTCCTGCTCGGCCAGCGGGACGAGGCTTCCGTCCTCGCGGGCGCGCGCCGGACGGCGGGCGTCGGTCAGGAGCATCAGCGCAAGCAG
>JBAQGP010000285.1:0-4037 GCA_049287845.1 Solirubrobacteraceae bacterium
GCCCCGGGCAATCCGCCCCCGCTCGCCCGGACGTCCAAGCTGCCGGGGGGCGGCCGCGAGCCGCGCCACGTCCGCGCCGTGCCCACCAGCATCGAGCACAAGATCTCCTCGGCCGTATCGCTGTTCAACGAATCCGAGCATCCCCGCACCGTGGCGGGGATCACGCGGTCCCTGGGCCTGCCCGACGTGTCGGTGCACCCCTCAGACGCGAATGGGAGCAACGTGCACGTCGTGGTGTCGTGGGAGCTGTGCTGGTATCGCTACGAGGTGGACCTGAGCGACGAGGTGCCCACCGTGCGCGGCGGCGATCGGGGCTACGAGCTGTCCGAGCTCTCAGAGATCGAGCGTCAGAACAATGCGGACGCTGACGACCGCGGCCGCCTGCATCTGAACGCCTGACCATTAACTAGACGGACGTTCGATAGCGAACAAGCGGTAGCGCTGGGTAGCATCTCGGACGTGATCTACTGCGTGGTACCCGAAGCGCTTGCCGGCGAGCTCTTTCCCAAGCTGGAGAGCTACTACGCCGACGACCCGCACGTGACCGTGATCGTCGACCGGCGCAAGACCAGCCGGCGCGAGACCGGGAGCTCGGGCGGAGGTATGCGCGAGATGAGAGATCGCCGGCGCCATCGCGTCACCGGCGAGCTGCCCGAGCTCGCGAGCGATTGAGCTCCGCGGGCGCGCAGACAGTCCCTCGGGTGGTCGTCCACGTGGACGGCGGCGCGCGGGGAAATCCGGGTCCGGCGGCGGTGGGCGTGGTCGTCTCGGCTCCCGACGGCGCGGTGCTTGACGAGTACGCCGAGCGGATCGGCGTGGCCACCAACAACGTCGCCGAGTATCGGGCGCTCCTGCGGGGCGTGGCCCGGGCGGCGGCGCTGGGGGCCAGTGAGGTGGAGTTCGTCAACGACTCCGAGCTCGTGGCCAAGCAGATCAACGGCGCCTACAAGGTCAAGCACCCCGCCATGAAGCCCCTCTATGAGGAGGCGATCGCGGCTCTGGGCGGCTTCGAGCGCTGGAGGATCCGCAGCGTGCCCCGCGCCCAGAACGCCCGCGCCGACGCGCTGGTCAACGAGGTGCTCGACGGTCTGCGCTGAACCGTGGCGGCGCGTGGCGGTCTGCGCTGAGCGCGCCTACGCCGTGAACCGCTCGTAGTTGGAGCGCATCATCGCGATCACGTCCTCGACGTCGGCCTGGGTCTCGATCCGGCGCGCGGCGGGCCCGATGCGCCCAGGGAACACGGGGTGCTCGACGATCCGCCCGGCCTCGTGCAGCTCATGCCAGACGGACTTGGGGAAGAAGAAGTGCGCGGCGTGGTCGCCGTGCAGGTGGCCGACCTCGTGGCGGCCGACCTTCAGCGCCCACTCGCCCCGGGGGCCGTAGCCGGCTTCGATGCCGGGCCACGCGGTGACCTCGCTGGTGATCTGGGCGCTGGCGGTGGGGATGTCGGCGTGGGTGGTCATGGCTGCTCCCTGCGTGGGTGATGTCTCAGGAGGGGGATGGTTGCCTCAGGAGGGGGATGGTTGCGCACCGGGGGCCCGAGTTACCAGGGGCAATTGGTCCTAGGCCGGAGGGCCCGGCGAGCCGCATCCGGACGGCATCCGGACGGGGTGTGCCGGCGGGTCGGTAACCTTGTGCGCGTGAGCGATTCCCTGCTCGAGCTGAGCGCTCGGCTCCATGAGACGGCGGGACGGCTGCGCGCCGGCGAGCTGGAGCCCGAGGCCACGCTTGCGTTGATCGAGGAGTGCGCCCAGTTGGCATCGGAGGCCAGCGCCGTGGTCGACCAGCGCGTACGTGCCGCGCTGGAACCGCTGCCCGACCTCCCCGGCCAGCTCCCACTCCCGGCGGCGTAGGCCCGCGCCTTGCCCGCCACATCGACGTTGCGGCCGGCCTATCCGGAGCATTTGCGCGCCGACGTGGAGCGCTACCTCCAGGAGATCCGGTTCTCGGACGAGTTCGCCACGGCCGGGCTGGATGAGGCCATGCGCTACTCGCTGCTGGCCGGCGGCAAGCGCATCCGCCCGGTGCTCTCGCTGGCCACCGCGCAGGCGTTGGGCCACCCGCGCGCCGAGGTGCTGCCCCTGGCGGGCGCCATCGAGCTCATCCACACCTACTCGCTCATCCACGACGATCTGCCCGCCATGGACGATGACGACCTGCGCCGGGGCCGCCTCACCTGCCACAAGGCATTTGGCGAGGACGTGGCCATCCTGGCCGGCGACGGGCTCTACGCCGAGGCGTTCCGCCTCCTGCTCACCGAGCAGCGCGCCGAGCCCAGCGACCTCCTGGCGGCCGCTCGTGAGCTGGCCTGCGCCACCGGCGTCGCGGGCATGGTCGGGGGCCAGTACATCGATGTCGCCGAGACCGCGCCGGACGGCGCCGCGGGGCTGCGGCGGCTGCACGAGCTGAAGACCGGCCGGCTCATCGCGGCAAGTATCGAGTGCGTGCTGCTACTAGTGGGTAGTCACAAGCCAGACACAACCGGACCGTTCCGCGCCTTTGCCGGCGAGCTCGGCGTCCTCTTCCAGATCGTCGACGACATTCTCGATGTGACCGGATCGGAGGAGACGCTCGGCAAGCAGCAGGGCTCAGATCAGCGGTTGGGAAAGCGCACTTACGTCACCGAGTTCGGACTCGACGGGGCGCGCCGCCTCGCCGACGAGTCCCACGAGAGAGCGCGCGAGGCGCTGGCAGCTGCCCGGCGGGCGGGGACCGAGCCGCCCGGAGAGCTCGAGCAGATCACCGATTTCATCAAGACCCGGAGCTATTAGTGACCGAACACCTCTTGCCAGGGATCAACCGGCCCCAGGACCTGCACAGCCTCACCGACGAGCAGCTCCAGCAGGTGGCTCAGGAGGTCCGTGAGCACATCATCGACACGGTGGGGGAGATCGGGGGCCATTTCGGGGCCAATCTGGGCACCTGCGAGCTGGCGGTGGCGCTGCACTCCGTGCTGGACTCGCCGACGGACAAGATCCTGTGGGACGTCGGTCATCAGGCCTACCCGCACAAGGTCCTCACCGGCCGCCGCGACGAGCTGGCCACGATCCGCAGATACGGCGGTCTGGCTCCCTTCTGCTCGCGTGCCGAGTCAGAGCACGACATCATGGGCGCCGGGCACGCCTCGACGGCGATCGGGTATGCCGTCGGCATCAAGGAGGCGATGCGCCGGGGCCGCTCTCCCGAGGGGCATGTCGTCGCCGTGGCGGGTGACGGCGCGCTGACCGGCGGAGTCGCCTTCGAGGCCGTTCATCAGGCCGGGGGAGAGGGCACGCCGATCGTCGTCGTGCTCAACGACAACGGGATGTCGATCGCCCCCAACGTCGGCGCGCTGTCACGCTACTTCAACCGTGTCCGCCTCAACCCCAAGCTGTGGCACGCCCGTGAGGGCGTCGAGGGGGGCCTGACCAAGCTTCCGGTCGGCATCGGCAACACCTTCGAGCGCCTGGGCCCTCACTTCAAGGAGTCGATCAAGGCGTTCTGGGCCCCGGGGCTGTGGTGGGAGGAGCTGGACTTCGCCTACATGGGCGTCATCGACGGCCATGACGTCCGCGCCCTGCGCCGCGCGCTGCGCGAGGCCCTGGCCGCCCAGCGGCCCGTGGTCGTGCACTGCGCCACCGTCAAGGGCAAGGGGTTCGCCCCCGCCGAGGAGGGCGGCCTGGAGGGCATGGAGAAGTGGCACGCCGCCAAGCCCAAGTCGATCCTCAACGGCTCGCCGACGAGCCCGGTTGCGAGCAACGGTGCGGGCGCCGCCAAGGCGCCGCCGCCGCAGTACACCCAGGTGTTCGGCGAAGCGCTCGTCGAGGAGTGCGTGCGCGACGAGCGGGTCGTCGGGATCACCGCCGCGATGAACTCCGGCACGGGCCTGTCGATCCTGCAGAAGGCGATGCCCGACCGCTACTTCGACGTCGGCATCGCCGAGCAGCAGGCCATCCTCTTCGCCTCGGGCCTCGCGCTCCAGGGCTGCAAGCCCGTGGCCGCGATCTATTCGACGTTCCTGCAGCGCGCCTACGACCAGATCGTGCACGACGTGTGCC
>JBAQGP010000286.1:0-2186 GCA_049287845.1 Solirubrobacteraceae bacterium
CCCGAGTGGCGTCGCTCGCGGTCATGGCGATGTTGTCCTTCGGAGTCGTCGCGGGGTCGCTGACCGGTCCGGGCGGAGTCGAGGCCCTGGCCCGCTCGATCGTCGTGTCGGTCAATCCGCCGGCGGCACCCGCTCCGGCGCCGGCGCCTACGGGCGGTGGTGGTGGCGGCGGCGGTGGCGGCGCAGGCCCGCAGAGGGCGATCACCGAGACGATCACCCAGCCCGCTCCGCCGTCGTCGTCACCGGGGACCACGCCCCCCGCCGGCACCACCGGCACGACGGGCACCACGGGCACGGTGCCGTCCGGATCGGCGGCCGTGTCCCTGCCGCCGATCAAGCACGTGTTCATGGTCATGCTGTCGGATCAGGGCTTCAACCAGACGTTCGGCGCGACCAAGGGGCATCCGTATCTGTCGAGCACGCTGCGCAGGCAGGGCGAGCTGATCACTCAGTACTACGGCGTGGCGCCGTCCTCGCTGGCCAGCGAGATCGCGCTGATCAGCGGGCAGGGGCCGACGCAGGACACCGCCGCCAACTGCCCGACGTTCACCAACGTCGTCCCCACCGGCAACGCCGCCGGTGCGCAGGTGATCGGCAACGGGTGCGTCTACCCGCAGACCACCCAGTCCCTGCCCGCGGAGCTCTCTGACAACGGCAACACCTGGCGCACCTACATCCAGGGGATCGACCAGGGACCAGCCGGGCAGCTCAAGAGCTGCCGCCATCCGGCGCAGGGCGTGGCGGATCCCAACCAGGCGGCGACCGCCACCGACCCGTACGTGACCCACCTCAACCCGTTCGTGTACTTCGGCGCGCTGACGACCGGGACCCAGTGCACGCGGGACGACGTCGGCATCGACAAGCTCGCCAAGGACCTCAAGCACGAGAAGACGACCCCCAACTTCTCCTACATCGCCCCGGGCGCCTGCGACGACGGCTCGGACACCCCGTGCACCACGGGAGCGACCGCCGGCCTGGTCCAGGCCGACAAGTTCCTCAAGACGGTGATCCCCGAGATCAAGGCCTCTCCCGCCTACAAGCACGACGGGATGATCATCGTCACCTTCGATCAGGCGCCGCAGACGGGGGCGAACGCCGACTCGAGCAGCTGCTGCGATCAGCCGACGTTCCCCAACCTGGCGGGGTCGGCTCCGACGACCACCGCGAGCACCACGACCGGGGCCACGACCGCCGCGGCGGCGACTCAGACCACGACCACGGCCGGGACGACAACCCCGGGTGCGACGACGACTCAGACCACGTCCAGCCTTCCCGCGGCGACAACCCCGACCAGCACGACGACAACCCCGACCAGCACGGCGACAACCCCGACCGACACCACGACCACCACCACGGCGACGCCGCCCGTGACCGGCACAGCCCCGCCGGCCACGACGACCTCGACGACCATCACCGGCACCACGACCACGGCGACGACGACGACCGGCGCGACGAGCGCCGGCACCCCAACGGGGGGCGGCCAGGTCGGCGCGGTTGTGATCTCCCGCTATGTCAAGGCCGGCTCTGAGGACGCCGCGGACACCTTCAATCACTTCTCGCTGCTGAAGACGATCGAAGACCTCTTCAGCATCCCCAAGCTGGGTTACTCGAAGGACACCTCGCTGCCGGAATTCGACACCGCGGTGTTCAACAACTACACCGCGGGCTGAAGCCAAGGTGCGCGGCGCCGGGGGGGCGCGGCACCTGCGAAGAAAACCTGGTTTACCAAATGTTCACCTGCGGGGCCTCGCGCGACCGAGAGAATCCCGCGCCGCATGGGTTCATCCGTCTCACAACGAATCAGGAGATAGCGTGAAGCGCATCTGCCTCCTCGGCGCGACCATCGCCGCCGTTCTCATCATCGGTGTCGCGTCTGCTCTGGCCGCGACCTCCTCCGCCTCGAAGGGAGGCAAGAAGAACAAGACGCCCTCGACGGTCACGACCAAGGTGTCCTGCGCTTCATCGCTCACCCTTCAGGTGGCCGCCGGGGCCACCGACGTCTCGCCCGCCTCTCAGGACGGGACCGAGATGGGCGCAACGACATGTACCCCGGTTGGCAAGGGCGCCGAGGTCCAGTCCTTCACCACCCAGGATTCGGGTGACATCTCCGGCAGGTGGCAGGCGTGGTTCAACGCCGGCAGCGTGTTCGGGACGTTCACCCTGACGCCCGGCGACAACAACCCGCC
>JBAQGP010000287.1:0-6024 GCA_049287845.1 Solirubrobacteraceae bacterium
CGGCGGCGCACCGCGGGGAGCGCGCCGTGCAGGCGCAGCCACGCGCCCAGGCTGAGCTCGTCCAGGCGCGCCGCGTCCGGGTGGCTCCACGGATCGTCGGGGTCGATGCCGGCCGCCAGCACGCCGAACAGCCGGTCGATCCGCTCAGCGTCGGCACGCTCCTCGGGGGTCATCCACGGCGCGTCGTCCCCGACGAACACGCCCTCGTCCAGGCCCCAGCTCATCTCGCCGGGGTCGGCGACGTAGCTGGCCTCGACCGCCAGACCCAGCTCGCCGACCAGCTCCAGGTAGGCGGTGTGCTTGTGCCCGACGACCTCGCCGCCGAGCTGGACGGTGCGCCCGTCGGGCAGCGTCAGGGCGTCAACGCGGCCACCGACGCGCGAGCGGGCCTCCAGGACCACGACGTCGGCACCGCCGCGCATGAGGTCGCGTGCCGCCGACAACCCGGCCAGACCGGCTCCCAGCACCGCCACGTCGGTCACGCCAGCTCTCACCTCACCAGATCCAAACGGTCGCGCCTTGACAGCCAGCGGCCCGCTGCGTAGTTTCCTGACTCGGGATTCAGTATACGTGTCCCGCGAGTAGCCGGAGGAGAATCACCGCAGTGAGCCCGCGACCCAAAGTCGACCACCTGCGCAAGCCGCAGATCATCGCCGCCGCCGCCGAGGTGCTCTACGAGCGTGGATTGTTCGACACGCGCATCGGCGACATCGCCGAGCGGGCGGGGACGAGCTCGCCGACGATCCTCTACTACTTCGAGTCCAAGGACCGGCTGCTCGAGGAGGCGGTGGAGTACGCCGACCGCACGTTCTATGAGCGGCTGTCGGAAGGTCAGGATCAGATCGAGCACGCCGCCGACCGGCTGGTGCACCTCATCGAGGAGACGAGCCTCGGACCGGGCGGCCTCAACGACTACACGTTGTGGATGGAGATCTGGGTGCGCGCCCGCCGCGACCCCAGCGTCCGCCGCTCGTACTTCCGCCTGAACCGCCGAGAGCGAGCGCTGATCGCCGACATCGTCCGCGACGGGCAGCGCTCCGGCGAGTTCAGCGCCGCCGCCGACCCCGACGACTTCGCGCTCGCTCTCAGCGGCCTGATGGACGGGCTCGGTGTCCAGGTCACACTGGGCCACCCCGATGTCACGGCGGCGCGGATGGTCGACCGGTGCCTCGCGCTCGCCAACAGCGAACTGAAGTGCGCGCTGCGCCGCAGCCGGCCGATCGAGACCACTCAGAGGAGAGGAGCCACGCCATGACGGACGAGACCCCTTGGGTGGATCGCCCCACCCGGCGAACATTCATCAAGCGCGCCGGCGGTGCCGCCGCCGCGCTGTCGGTGCCCGGGCTGCTGACCGCCTGCGGCAGCACCACGCCCGTCGGCGCGAGCTCCGCCTCCAGCTCCGGGGGAGCATCGAGCGCCGCCCCCGCCCACCTCGGCCCGGGCGGCCTGGCCCTGGCGCGCCCCGACCATCCGGTCACGCTGCCGATCTACGCCGACAACAAGCCGATCGCGTCCGGAATGCAGCCCGAGAAGGGACCGCTCCAGCTCTACAACTGGATCGACTACATCAACCAGGACGTGGTCAAGGCCTTCGAGAAGAAGTACAAGGTCAGCGTCCAGATCAGCACCTTCAACACGATCGACGAGGCCGTGGCCAAGCTCGACTCGGGCGCCGTGCAGTTCGACGCGTTCGTGCCCGAGCTGGTCTACCTCGAGCAGCTCGTCGTCGGCAAGATCCTGCAGCCGCTCAACCTGAGCTACATCCCCAATCTCAAGGCCAACGTCTGGCCGGCGCTCAACAACCCGTGGTATGACGTCGGCGCGCGCTACACCGTGCCCTACACCATCTACACCACCGGGATCGGGTGGCGCACCGACAAGCTGCCGGGCTTTGACCCGGCCAAGCTGTCGGCGCCGTGGTCGGCCCTGTGGACCGAGGGCCCGAAGATCAAGGGCAAGGTCGGCCTGCTCGACGATCAGCACGAGGGGCTGACGATGGGCCTGCTGCACAACGGCGTCACCGACGTCAACACCGAGGTGCCGGCGCAGCTCAACGCCGCCCAGAAGGCGGTCCAGGAGCTGGTCTCCACCACCAACCTGAAGTTCGACACCAACGAGTACCAGCGGCTGGCCGACGGCTCCCTGTGGCTGCACCAGGCCTGGTCGGGCGACATGGCCGTCATCCCCTCCTACGCGCCCAAGGGCACCAAGGCGACCGCGTTTGCCTACTGGTGGCCCAGCGACGGGCGCGGCCCGATCGACAACGACACGATGGCGGTGCTCAAGGGTGCCAAGAACCCGGTGCTCGCGCACCTGTTCCTCAACCACCTGATCGACGCCAAGCAGGCGTTCTCGAACTTCAGCTACACCGGCTACCAGCAACCCCTCACCGCGATGACCCCCGAGGCCGTGGTCAAGAAGGGCTACCTCGCGCCCAACCTCACCAACACGCTGATCCGTGAGGAGCAGTTCAAGAACGGCTATGTCCAGGGCACCCTCAGCCAGGCCGGGCAGGCCCTGTGGGAGAACGCCTGGGCTGCCATCAAATCGTCGTGAGCGCAACCTCGATCGACAACCGCGCCTCCTACTGGCGCGCCTTCGCCCTCCCGGGCGTCGTGTGGCTGCTCTTGTTCGTGGTCATCCCCGCCTACGCGGTGGTGGCGATCGCGATGGGCCAGGTCGACTTCCTGTTCCAGCCGATCCCGGCCTGGAACCCCGCCAGCTGGAACCCCGGCTGGATCTCCAAGGCGTTCAGCGGCTCGCTGCCCGGCGGTGAGTACTGGCCCGCGGTGCGCAACACCCTGGTCTACGTGAGCATCTCGCTGGCGTTGTGCTTTGCCATCGGCTACCCCGTCGCCTATTACGTCGCCCGCCACGCCAAGCGCGCCAAGACGCTGCTCATCGTGCTCCTGGTGATCCCGTTCTGGGTCAGCTACCTGCTGCGGATGCTGGCGTGGATCGGGCTGCTCTCCCCCGGCGGCTACGTCGACCAGATCCTCAACGCCGTCGGCATCGGACACCCGCCCGACTGGCTCAACGGCAACGCCTACTCGGTGATCCTCGCCCTCGTCTACGGCTACATCCCGTACTTCATCCTGCCCGTGTTCGCGGGGCTTGACCGCATCGACCGCAGTCAGATCGAGGCCGCTCGCGACCTCGGCGCCACGCCGTGGCAGGCGTTCGTCAGGGTCACGTTGCCGCTCAGCCGGCCGAGCATCCTGGCCGGCTCGGCGCTCGTCGTGCTGCCGATGTTCGGCGACTACTACACCAACGATCTCATCTCGGCCTCCCCGAAGACCAACATGCTGGGCAACGAGATCAACATCTTCGTCCAGGGCGGCTCGGAGAAGAACCTCGGGGCCTCGCTGGTGCTCGTGCTGATGGCCATCCTCGCCATCGGGATGGCGTACTACCTCTACCAGACCGCGCGCGACCAGAAACGGCAGCTCGCATGAGCACCACCACCTCCGCGCCCGACGCCGCACCTCCCCCGGCCGCCCCCGCGCCCGCCCCCGTCGGCAGGCGCAGCCTGCTGCCCCGCTTCCTGCACAACCCATGGGGCGAGCCGCGCTTCCTCATCCTCGAGACCTGGGTCTACATCGCCTGGGCACTCGTGCCGGTGGCTATCGCGATCCTGTTCTCGTTCAACGCCGGCAAGTCACGCAGTGTCTGGCAGGGGTTCTCGATCAAGTGGTGGTGGGGTGATCCCACCCAGTCGATCTTCCACGACCCCCAGTACACCCAGGCGCTCGTGCACAGCCTGCTGCTGGCCGGCCTGGACATGGTCATCGCCACCCCGCTGGGGGTGCTGTTGGCCCTCGGGCTGGCCCGCTGGCGCGGCCGCGGCTCCGGCGTCGCCAACTCGCTGATGCTCATCCCGCTGGTCACGCCCGAGATCGTGATGGCGGTGTCGCTGCTCGTCGTCTTCACTCAGCTTTCGCTCGTCCCGTTCAGCCTCATCCACCTCGGCACGGTCGCGCAGGTGGTGGGCCAGGTGACCTTCTCGCTCTCCTATGTCGTCGTGATCATCCGCAGCCGGCTGGCCTCGATCGGGCCGGAGTATGAGGAGGCGGCACGCGACCTCGGCGCCACCTCGTGGGCCGCCATCCGGCTGGTGCTCGTCCCCCTGCTCATGCCGGCGATCCTGGCCAGCATGCTCATCGTGTTCGCGCTGTCCATTGACGATTTCGTCGTCACCCAGTACATGTCATCGACCGCCTCGACCACCACCATCCCCATGTACCTCTATTCCAACGCCCGGGGCGGCACCAGTACCCCGGCACTCAATGCCCTGGCGACGATCCTGGTGGCCACCACCCTGATCGGCATCACCCTCGCCTATGCCCTGTACTCCCTGCTCGGACGCCGCACCGCCTCGCAAGGGGGCGTCTCCGCGCTGCGTGAGCTGTCCGGGATCGAGGCCGTCTGATGGCCGGCGACGTCCGACTCCGCTCGCTCTCCAAGCGCTACGCCGACACCACCGCGGTCGACAGCATCGACGCCTCGATCAACGCCGGCGAGTTCTTCTCACTGCTGGGCCCGTCAGGCTGCGGCAAGACGACGACCCTGCGGATGATCGCCGGGTTCGTGCGGCCGACGGCCGGGGAGATCCTGCTCGACGGCGTCGATGTCGCCCAGGTGCCCCCGCACCGCCGCAACGTCCACACGGTGTTTCAGAACTACGCGCTGTTCCCGCATCTGGACGTGTTCGACAACGTCGCCTTCGGGCTGCGCCGCCAGAAGGTGGCCAAGGCCGACGTCCGCCGCCGCGTCGAGGAGGCGCTCGTCCTCGTCGAGCTCGGCGGACTGGCGGGCCGCCGCCCACAGCAGCTCTCCGGTGGCCAGCAGCAGCGCGTGGCACTGGCTCGGGCGCTCGTCCTGCGCCCGGCGGTGCTGTTGCTCGATGAGCCGCTCGGCGCGCTGGACGCCAAGATCCGCAAGCAGCTGCGCCTCGAGCTCAAGGCGCTCCAGGAGGAGGTCGGGATCACGTTCGTGTTCGTGACCCACGACCAGGAGGAGGCGTTGAGCATGAGCGACCGCGTCGCGGTGATGAGCGCTGGGCGGATCGAGCAGATCGGCACCCCGGCCGACGTCTACGAGAGCCCGGCGACGGTGTTCGTGGCCGACTTCCTCGGCGTCTCGAACCTGATGGAGGCCGTCGCGGAACCGGATTCGACCCACCCGCGCCCCCACCCCGAGCAGTGCACCGTCGCGGTCGGTGACTTCCGGCTGCGCGCCGCCGCCGGCGACGTCGCCGCCTCAGGGCCGGTCAAGGTCGTCGCGCGGCCCGAGCGCGTGCAGCTGCTCGAGCACGGAGCCGAGCGGGGCAACTGCCTCCCCGGCATGGTCGAGCGGACGGTCTACGTCGGTGCCAGCGTGCAGGTGATGGTGAGGCTGGCCACCGGCGCTCAGCTCCAGGCCTCGATCGCCAATACCGGCGACGCCGACAGCTATCAGCAGGGCACGCCGGTGGCGGTGCATATTCCCGCGGACGCCCTGCGCGTCCTCGGCGGTGCGCCGCAGCCCGCAATATCCGACCGCGAGCCCGGCACGGCGCCGGCGCCCGATGCCCAGACCGCCTCGGCCTCGGCCTCGGCCTAGTCCGAGGCCGCTCCGGACCCGGCGCGCTCCTCGAACATCGTCGTCACCACCATCGCCTCGACGGGCTCGATCAGCGAGGCGTTGACCGACTCGGCCAGCGCGGCGCAGGCCTCGCGCATGCGCCGGCCGGCCGCGACCGCGTCGTAGGCCGTGCGCCGTAGCTCGGGGACGCCGTCCTTAATCCAGAGCCACCGCGCGTCGCCGTCACCCTCGTAGGGCAGGCCGACGCTACCGGCGTTGACGAAGCGCACGCCGTCGACCACCCGATCGTCCTGCTGGTGGGTGTGCCCGGCGACGACGAGCGGGGCGTCCACCCCGCTCAGCGCCTCCGACCAGCGCCCAGGCGTGGAGATGCGAGTGACGAGCTCCTCGTCGCTGCGCGGGGTGGCGTGGCAGAAGAGCACGCCGCCGACGGTCACGGAC
>JBAQGP010000288.1:0-5345 GCA_049287845.1 Solirubrobacteraceae bacterium
GTCCTGTGCGGTGCCGCCGTCGCGGCGGCGATCCTGCTCAGCTCCTCCTCCGCGCCGCCCGAGCACGCGCGCAGCGCACGAGAGGCCAGCACGGGGGGCCCGACCCTGCCGGCCGATCCGCCCCGTCCCGGCGACCCGAAGGTGACCGTCTCGGTGTCCGATCGCGAGGTCGGCGCGCCGATCGCCGCGGGCTTTCTGGGATTCTCGTTCGAGTTCCAGGGGGTCCGGGCCTACACGGGGTCAGACCCGGCCCATGTCAACCCCGTCCTCGTCCAGCTCATCCGCAACCTCACACCCGGCCAGGCGCCGCTGCTGCGGATCGGTGGCAACAGCACCGACGTCTCATACGTCGTCGGGCCCGGCGTCAAGCCGCTCCCCTACCAGGGGTATCGGCTCACGCCGAGCTGGATGGCCACCACCGGCGCGCTGGCCAAGGCGCTCGACGCCCGCATGATCATGGGGCTCAACCTGGCCGCTGACGACCCTGCGCTCGACGCCGCCGAGCTGCGTGACTACGTCGCCGCGTTGCCCGCGGGCTCGATCGAGGCGGTGGAGATCGGCAACGAGCCCAATGTCTACAACAAGATCACCGTCTACCGGACGGCGGCCGGTGATCCCTTCCACGCCCGGCCTCGCAGCTTCGGCTATCCCGCGTTTCGCCGGCAGTTTCAGCGGATCGCCAATCGGACGCTGTCGCTGCGCCTCGCGGCGCCGGCTCTGGCCGCGGGGCCTTTGCCGGGGCGGGGGTCGTGGGTGAACACCGTCGCGGACCTGTTGCGACGCACGCCGCGCATCTCGATCATGACCGTGCACCGTTACCCCCTGCGCAACTGCTACGTGCCGCCGCGCTCGTCCCAGTTCCCGACGGTCTCGCACCTGCTCTCCCGCTACGCCACCGTCGGGCTGGCCGACAGCCTCAAGCGCTGGATCGACATCGCCCACGCTCAGCATCGTCAGCTGCGCGTCGATGAGCTGAACTCCGTGGCCTGCCGCGGCAAGGCCGGCGTCTCGGACGCCTTCGCCAGCGCTCTGTGGGCCACCGACGCCCTGTTCGGCCTGGCCCGCGCCGGGGTCGACGGCATCGACATGCACACGCTGCCTGATACGGCCTACGAGCTGTTCGCCTTCAGCCGCCGGGACGGCCGCTGGGAGGCCCGGGTGCGGCCCGTCTACTACGGCCTGCAGCTGTTCGCCCAGGCGGCGCCGGCGGGGGCCCGGCTGCTGTCGGTGTCCCGGCGCGGAGCGGACTCGGGCCTCAGCGTCTGGGGTACTCGGGCCCCCGACCACCAGGTCCGCGTCGTGCTCATCAACAAGAGCCAGACGCGGGGCAAGACGGTGACGCTGCGGCTGCCCGCCGGCGTGGGGGGCACCGCGACGGTCGAGCGCATGCTGGCCCCCAGCGCGCACGCCAAGCGCGGCGTGACGATCGGCGGACGGACCTACGGCGCCACGACGCAGACCGGGGGGCTGCGAATGCTCGAGGCGGCGCCCGCCCGTATCGTCGGCGGACGGGTCACGCTGTCGGTGCCGCGCGCGAGCGCGGCGCTGGTCACGACGGGCTGATCAGTTCTCCGCGCCGAGCCGGTCCCAGCAGTAGAGCTCCAGGCACTCGGCGGCCAGCGACCGGCAGCGTTCGTCCGACAGCCACGGCAGCACCGTGTCAAATGCCTGCTCCTCGCCGACGCCGGCCTCGAACGCCTCCTCGCCGCGGAACCCCGCCGCGATCTTCAGCGCCTCACGGCGGTTATCCCCCAGCGACGGGAACACGTTGACCAGGAACTCCTTGTTGGGCAGAGGGTGTCCCACCTCCAGCGAGACGTGCCAGGCCGCCAGCAGCGAGAGGTCGTGCTCGTCGAGGTCGGCCACGGCCTTGGCGTAGTGTGACTCCAGCTCGCTCTCCGGGATCTCGTCGACCCACGCCCGGACCACCTCGCCCAGGATCTGACGGCGCGCCTCGCGACCGACGGAGTCGGCAATCACGCGGATGGCGTTCTGCGGTTCTATGAAGCAGAGGGTCATTGCAGCTCCGGCTAGGGAATGCGACGCCCCGAAAGGTAGGGATGGCTCCGGACGGAGCCGCGCGCGCGTGTTAGCGGATGCTGCGGACGCGTCGACTAGGAGGCCAGCAGGGGGGCCGAGCCCTCCCGCTCGAGCTTGACCCCGGCGAGCTTGTGGAGGCCGACGAGCTCGATCAGCGTCCGGATCTGCGGTTGGGCGCCGCACAGCCGGACCCCGCACCCGTGGGCGCGCAACCGCCGCGCCAGCATCACCAGGTCGAGCATCAGCGATGCGTCGGCGAACACCAGTTCGGACAGGTCGACGCGCACATCCTTCTGGGCGCGGATGGCCCTGATCAGTGCCCGGCGGCGGCGGCCCTGCGTCGTGCGATCCTCGTCGCCGGCGCAGCGCAATACGGACGGGGTGTCATCAAAGACGACGATCCGTGAAACCTACTCAACTCCGTCGGTACTTGTCCAGCCGATCGATCAAATGTCATGTGAGCGGGCACATCGCGGCGACAAAAGGGGATCTCGGGAACCGCCGTCCCACCCCTCTACACTGAGCTCCATGGCAACAGTGGATGAAGTGACCGACGCCCTGCGCGAGGTGATCGACCCCGAACTGGGCCTGGATTTCGTCGAGCTCGGCCTCATCTACGAGGTCACGGTCGACGGCGGCTCGGTCCAGGTCACCTACACGCTCACCAGCCCGGGCTGCCCGATCGGCCCCCAGGTCGCCGAGCAGATCGAAGAGTTCGTGATGGACGTCGACGGCGTGGAGGACGTGCAGTCGACGATGACCTTCACGCCGCCGTGGACGCCCGAGCTCATGAGCGAGGACGCCAAGTTCGCGCTCGGCTTCTGACGCCGCTCCGCGGCTTGGTGCGGAACCCCTAGCTCTGGGCGCGCAGCTCGCGGTTGAGGTCGATGGCGCGTATGTCGTGCTCGCCCGGCAGCTTGGCCAGCACCGCGAGCACGACAGCGCGGACATCGTGCTCCTCGTGCCCGAGATCGTCGACGAGCGACTTCAGCGCCGTGTGCACGATCTTGAGCTGCGCCGCCGTCAGCTCCAGGTGGAAGGCGACCTCTCCTGGTTTGATCAGACCGTCGTCTTCCAATGGGGCTCCCTTGCCTCGTGTCAGTTCTGGGTTGGCTTGCGGGCGGGGCGGGAGCGCTCGCGCTTGGCTCGCATGTCCGCGGCCGGTCCGTGTTTGGCCCGCCCGTGATCGGCCGGGACGATCGGCGCCGGGCCGCCGTTCTCGACCGCGGCCACGTCCGTCGCCGGGGTTCCGTCGCCGTTGGACGTGACGCGGCCCCGCCCACCCCGGCCACGCCGACCACGGGCGGCGGCGAGCAGCTCGGCGAGCGACGCCTCGATCCCGTCGGCGACGACGTCGATGTCGGGCATGGCGTCGTAGTCGCCCAGGAGGCCGTAGTCCAGGCCGCCGTCGTAGGACATGATCGCGACGGCCAGAGCATGGTCCGCGGGCAGGAAGGCGACCGGGAACAGATCCTGGAGCTTGCGGCCCAGGACGTAGAGCGGCATCTGGGGACCGGGGATGTTGGTCACCAGGAGGTTGAACAGCCGGGTGGAGAAGTTCAGCCGGCTCGCCTGCGCCAGGATCGTCGGGGGCGCCAGGTTGTTGACCGCCGCCAGAGTCGCGGCGCCGACCGCCTGCTTTGACTCCTTGAGTCCGTCCATGGCGGCGCGGATGAAGCGAAGCCGCGACACCGGGTCGTCGATATAGACCGGCAGCGGGGCGCGCATCACCGTGAGCTGGTTGCCCAGGCTCCCGCGCTGGTCGGAGGTCCGCACCGACACCGGCACCAGCGCGCGCATCTCCAAACCCTCGGTGCGCACGCCGCGCGAGCGCAGCCACTGGCCCAGCGCGCCGGAGACGATGGTCAGCACCACGTCGTTGACCGTGCCGCCGAGAGCGTCCTTGATCTCCTTATAGTCGGCCAGCTGTTGGCGCACCACCGCGTAGCGGCGATGGGGCCCGATCTCGACGTTGAGCGGCGTCTCCGGCGCCGGGTTCAGCCCGGCCCAGACCAGCTCGCCCAGCCCTTCCATCACGTCGCGCGCGAGCTGCAGCGAGGTCGCTGGGCGGGTGGCAGCCAGCACGGTCCGCGCCAGCAGGGCGGCGGTGGTGGTGACCATGCCGCGCGCGCCGGCGAGCACCAGCTCGGCCGGGGATGGCTCGGGCTCCGGTCGCCAGGGCTCGAGGTCGGTTGCATTCACGTCGGGCTCGCGCTCGGAGTCAAACAGCACCGACGCGAGGTCGACCCCGGCGATGCCGTCCACCAGCGCGTGGTGGGTCTTGGAGATCAGGGCGAAGCGATCGCCCTCCAGCCCCTCGACCAGCCAGTTCTCCCACAGCGGCTTGGATCGGTCCAGCTGCTGGGAGGCGACGCGCGACGCGAGGAGGAAGAGCTGCTCCTCAGAGCCCGGCGAAGGTAGCGCGGTCTGGCGCACGTGGTACTCGAGGTTGAAGTCCGGGTCATCGATCCACAGCGGCCGCCCGGTCTCCAGCGGCGGCGTGGCCAGCTTCTGGCGGTAGCGCGGCACGAGGTGAAGGCGCCCGCGAACATGGTCGAGGAAATCCTCGAACGGGGGTGCCGGGCCCTCGAAGATGAGCACGCCGCCAATGTGCATGTGCGACGCCCGCCCCTCCTGATGCAGGAACGACGCGTCGATCGAGGTGAGACGGTCGAGGTGTTGCTGCGACAATTTCCCGCTCGTGAGATGGATGACTCCGAACGCCAAGCCTACTTGAAGGCAGCTGCTTGCAGTAGCGTGTGACGGGACCCGCCGATGCCCTGGGATTTCTCGACAGAGCCCGCGTTCGAGGCCAAGCTGGAGTGGATGCGCAGCTTCGTGCGCGAGCAGGTGTGGCCGCTCGAGACGCTCATCGACGAGCTGGGGTGGGACGGGCTGCGCCGGGCCGCCAAGCCGCTGCAGGACCAGGTCAGAGAGCAAGGCCTGTGGGCCGCTCACCTGGACCCCGAGCTCGGCGGTCAGGGCTTCGGGCAGGTGAAGCTCGGCCTCATGCACGAGATCCTCGGCTCCAGCCCGATCGCGCCGCTGATGTTCGGTAACGCCGCGCCGGACTCGGGCAACTCCGAGGTCCTCGCCATGGCCGGGACGCCCGAGCAGAAGGACCGCTACCTGCACCCGCTGCTGGCCGGGGATCTGAAGTCCGGCTTCTCCATGACCGAGCCCGACAGCGCCGGCTCTGACCCGACGCTGCTCAGGACCCGGGCGGTGCGCGACGGCGAGGACTGGGTGATCAACGGCCACAAGTGGTTCACCTCCAACGGCTCGATCGCCGACTTCCTCATCGT
>JBAQGP010000289.1:0-3839 GCA_049287845.1 Solirubrobacteraceae bacterium
GCCCCTGGAGGATCAAGGGCTCGTGTCTGCTCGTGAGCCGGTCCAGGCCCGGTCTAGAGACTGTCGATGAAGGTGGCGAACAGCCGGCGGGCGGAGGAGGTCGCGGCGTCCGGGTCTCTGACGATGAGGTCGAGCAGTCGGTCCGCCTCAGACGATCTGTCCCGCGGCCTCGTCCACTGGGCGGCACTTGATCGTGTCGCCTCGGGGTGGAATTGGACTCCGAGGTGCCGGCCCAGCCGGAAGACCTGCGGCCCCAGCCGGTTGTGTGCGAGCACCTGAGCGTGGGAGGGGAGTGAGATGACGTCGTGCTGCCAGGTCAGCCACGGCCCGGTGGGGATCAGGTGGGGGATCGCGCTGTCGACTATGACCCAGCCCCGGACTGGATGCTCGGCCGGTGTGACCCGGCCGCCGAATGCCGAGGCCAGCAGGCGAGCGCCGTGGCCGACTGCCATAACCGGCGTGCCCGCTCGGTCGGCCCGGTGAAGCCACTCGATGTGCGCGCCGACCTCGCCGACCGACAACGCATGGTCGAAGCGTTCGGACCCGATCATGATCGCGCCGCGGACCCCCCTTGGGTCCGGCAGGCTCGCGGCGCGCCTCGCCCTGACGATGACGGGGCGGGCGCCGCCGGTGGCGAGTGCGTCCAGGAGCTGACCGGTTGGATCCCGCTCGTCGAGCTCGAGGACCAGCACCTCGTCCTGGCCGGCGAGAACGCTGTCCTGGAGCGATGCATCCGCTACGGCTAGCGCTGGGGCGGAGGACCCGGTACGCCGTTCAAGTTCAACCATCATCACAAAGCACCTCACAATTGGGAAAGCCGCAGGACGGCGTCCGGCGGACCGGCAATCGACATGTGGTCGTCGGTCAGCGGCGACATCGCTCCCGCTCGCGGGTGTCCGATGTGGTGGATGGTGTGATGAGCTCGGCGATCGGCAGGCCGGCCGCCGCTGCTTGACGTCCGCTGACCGGGTCGCACATGAGGCGGACGGCGGTGAGGTCAAGGACGGCAATTGCGCGTGAGAGTGCCTCCAGCGCTCCGGCGGAGAGGGCGCTCCCGGGTGGGTCGGACCCACCGTCGGCGAGACACTCGCAGGCGCCGAGGGGCAGCCCTGGATCCCGGTGGTAGATGGTCACACCGTCGCCCTCCGCGCGCATGCGAGCCAGCGCCGAAGTCAGCCGGAGGCGCGCCGAGCACGCGGTGCTGCCGAAGGCATCACCCAGCAGGCAGGGCACGTGGGCATAGACGAGCACGCCCGGGCGTCCTCGAGGGTTGCCCGTCAGCACCGCGACGCTCGTGTCGTCTTCGGCGTCAGAAAGCGTCAGGATGCGCAACGGACCGTCGCGGGACGGGAGCGCGGTCTCGGTCGGCTCGGGTGGCCAGGCTGCCGGGAGCGCGTCGCCGAGGCGCCGGTATGCGCCGGCGAAGCAGAGCAGTGGATCGGCCCCCTCCCCGGCAGCGTGGGCGAGATCGACGACGTGGCCGACCACGACGACATGATCGCCCCCGTCGGCGATGTCGTGCAGCTCGCACTCGAGTGTGGCGATCGCGCCGTCCAGGAGCGGGATCCCGCTGACGCTCCGATGTGTCACACCGTCCCACGTGTCCGAGGCGGCGCGCCGGGCGAACCGGTCTGAGAGCTCAGTCTGTGAGCTGTGCAGCACGTTGATTGCGAACCGGCGACGCTCCAGCAGCGCGTGGAGGGTTTCTGACTCGTTTCGTAGGCAGGCGAGCACCAGGGGCGGGCGCAGCGACACCGAGCTCACTGCGTTCGCCGTCGTTCCGAACGGCCGCCCCGAGCGGTTTCGGGTGGTCACCACGGTGACGCCAGTCGCGAACTGGCCCATCACGGACCGCAGTTGCCCGGCGTGCACGCCGCCTCCCGGGTCGTGCGGCACGCCACGGCCGAGGCTGGGATGAGCAGAGGATGCCGGGCGAGCCATGATGCGCATAGTAGACTAAATCAGTCTACTTTATTGGGTTTGGCACTGGGCGAGGCGGTCCGCCGGGTCATGAGTCTGTGAACGCGCGGCATTCCTGATATTGTAGATCTAGTAAGTCCAGATTCGAATCGACGCACGTTGAAATCCCACCGGCTGGCTCCATCGCCGCGTTCCCTTGCATCCTCACTTGCTGACACCGATTCCGTCCAGATCAATCCTGTGATCGAGCTGATCGATAGCGAACGGTGCACGCGCTGCAACATCTGCATCCGCGTGTGCCCGACGGACGTCTTTGACCCGGTCCCCGGGGCGCCGCCGAGGATCGCGCGTCAGGACTCGTGCCAGACGTGCTTCATGTGCGAGATCCATTGCCCGGACGACGCGATGTACGTTGCTCCGCTGCGCGATCCCGCTCCCGCCGGCACCATCCATCTGGATCTGTCCACGCTCAAGGCGCGCGGATATCTCGGCAGCTACCGGCACCGGCTTGGTTGGGGCACCGGCCTCCGACCGCCGTCCACCGACGACGAGCTTCACGCCCTGGCCGGCGTGGGCCCGCGAGCCCTGGACCAGCCCAACAGCGACGTCAAGCCGACGGTGATCGGGTGAGCGCTGCTGCGGCCGGGCTCGAGCTCGACACCGACGTGCTCGTGATCGGCGGTGGGCCGGCGGCGACGTGGGCGGCCCTTACCGCGCGCGCCGAGGGCGCGCGCGTGGTGCTCGTTGACAAGGGGATGTGCGGGTCCAGCGGGGTCGCGCCCGCGGCGACCGTCGGTCACTGGTGGGTGGAGCCGGCCAAGCGTGAGGAGGCGATGATCGAGCGAGACGAGGTTGGCGGCAGCCTCTCGGAGCGCTCCTGGATACTCGCCCTGCTGGAGGAGACCTGGCGGCGCTGGCCGGAGGTCGGCCTCACCCACGGCTATCCGGCGGGGGGAATCCTCCGGCGGCTGAGCAGTCCGGGCGCGCGGCTCTGCCAGGGCCCGATCTACCTGCGCGAGATGCGCCGGCGGGTGTCGCACTCAGGCGTGCGGATCCTCGACCACTCGCCGGCGTTGGAGCTGCTCACCGACGCCGACGGCGAGGTGGTGGGCGCGGCCGGCGTGCAGCGCCAGAAGGGGCGTCCCTGGCGCATCCGGGCCGGCGCGGTGATTCTGGCCGCCGGCGGCTGCGCCTGGAAGAGCGGTTCGCTGGGCTCCAACGTGAACACCGGGGACGGGTACCTGATGGCGGCGGAGGTTGGCGTGTCCCTGTCCGGGATGGAGTTCTCCAACTACTACGGCATTGTCCCCAAGGGCTCGTCGATGGACAAGAACGGGTTCAACATGGTGTCGACCTTCTACGACGCCGACGGGAACGTGGTCCAGTCCGGCTGGAGCGGAGCCGCCGGCGCCAGCGGCACCGGGGGCGGATTGCCCGATCAGCCCGGTGCCAGCGCTCCGGGTGGTGCCGGCGGTGCCGTCGGCTCCGGCGAGAAGGCCGCCCTCATCCGCGCCCACCTCGCGGGGCCGGTGTTCCAGCGCCTGGATCTGGCCCCGCCGCAGGCGCGCGAGGGAATGCGGGCCCAGATGCCCAACTTCTTCATCACGCTGGACCGGCTCGGCATCGACCCGTTCCGCGATCGCTACGAGATCGGCTTCGTCAATGAGGGCACGGTGCGCGGGACCGGCGGCGCGCGGGTCGTCGACGACACCTGCTGGACCGGTGTCCCGGGCCTGTGGGTGGCGGGTGACACCGCATCGCGCGAGGCGATCGTCGGCGGATCCAGTGGCGCCGGCGCGCCGAACGCCGCCTGGACGATCTCGTCCGGGACGTGGTCCGGCCGGGCGGCGGCCGCCCACGCGCTCAGTCGACGGGTATGTGCGAGCAGCTTTAGCGGCCTGACCGGCGCCGGCCGGGCC
>JBAQGP010000290.1:0-1564 GCA_049287845.1 Solirubrobacteraceae bacterium
GAGCGGAGGGGCGCGCGCTCAGGTTCCCGCGCCGGGCGGCGCAGCCGCCCAGCGCCCGAAACCCGACGGCCGTGCTCGCGGAGTCGCATACGCGCCTGCTCGGCATCGGGCAGCGGGACACCGTCCCGGGGGAGCGTGGGCGGGGTCGGCGCCGGCCCAGGCCCCGATCCACCTCCTCCACCGTCGTCTGAGGAATCCGGGGACGATCCGGGCCTGCGATACAGCAGCGCCGGGACGAGCATCAGCCCCGGGATGGTGAGGAACACCAGCGTCAGCAGCAGGCTGGCGTCGACCGTGTCGGGCAGCATGCGCAGCTCGCGGACCGCGATCAGGATCGCCGCGATCAGCGCCGGGACCAGCGGAAGCGACGCGACGCGAAGCCAGAAGTGCGGCTTGCGCTCGGCGGGAGACCCGGCGAACACGACGAAGGCTCCGAACAGGAGCGCGAAGGCAGCGAGCCAGACGATGAGCGACGTGGCCCGGCCACCATCCGCGAGCGGATGTGGGGCGGGGAGCACGGCACCATCAGCGTACCGCCATGGCTTGCTCCTCACCACTCGGGCGCGGCGGCGCAGGGCTGCCGCGCGGCTTCTGGTCGCCGCTCAGCCGCGGCTCGAGGCGGCGGGCTCCTCTGAGTCGATCGAGCCGTCGTCATCGTCACCGTCAGGCGGGGCGTGCGGCGGCTCGGCTCGCTGTCGGCTGGACCGATGCGGAAGGCGGCCGGCCCGCCGGACCTGCTCGGTGAGGAGGTACTCGATCTGGCCGTTGATGCTCCGCAGGTCATCCTGGGCCCAACGACGCAGCGCCTCGAAGAGGCGAGGATCGAGCCGCAGAAGAAACCGCTTGCTCTCAGCCATCGATCAGCTGTACAGGGTCCCGGTGTTGATCACCGGCGTGGGGGAATGGTCGCCGGAGAGGACAACCATGAGGTTGGAGACCATCGCGGCCTTGCGCTCTGGGTCAAGCTCGATGAGATCTGAGTCAGCGAGCTGCGCAAGCGCCATCTGGACCAGGGCTACCGCCCCCTGCACCGTCGTCCGGCGCGCGGCGAGGATCGCCTCGGCCTGCTGGCGCCGGAGCATCACCTCGGCGATTTCGGGGGCGTAGGCGAGATGTGTGAGACGTGTCTCGAGGATCTCGATGCCGGCACGCTGCAGGCGGGTCTGCAGCTCGGCCTGGAGGCTGACTCGGACCTCGGCCGTGTTTCCGCGCAGCGAGGCCGTGCCCCTCTCGTAGTCGTCGTAGGGATACTGGTTGGCGAGGTGGCGCAGTGCGGTCTCGCTCTGCACGACCACGAACTGCTGGAAGTCCTCGACGTCGAAGACCGCGGTGGCCGTGTCGGTGACCCACCAGACGACGACGGCCGCGATCTCGATGGGGTTGCCACTGGAGTCGTTGACCTTGATCCGGTCGCTCTGGAAGTTGCGCACGCGCAAGGAGATCGTCTCGCGTGAGAACGCCGTGAACGGGTTGACCCACCACAGGCCCGCGTCGCGCAGGGTGCCGATGTAGCGGCCGAAGAGGATGAGGACGCGCGACTCGTTGGGCGCGACCACCACGAATC